>DAWBVG010000422.1:0-17813 GCA_052279865.1 Muribaculaceae bacterium | reverse complement strand
TTCGGTATCAAAAACTTTTCGCTCTGAGGCCTTTGTACGAATTTCAATTGGTTTATCTGTCAATGCCACATATACCTGACCATGATCATTGCTCCCGGCAAATCCATCCGGAACAAATGATTCATTGCCATCCTTAACCTTTACACCGGAGCCTGCACGATAATTTGCCCAAATTACAAGTTTATCAGGATGTGATCCATTATATTCTCTACCTAAAGAAAGGACACCATCGGTACCATCTGTCTTAACATATGTTCCTATGAACAAGTTACCTGCAGCCAGCATACCCAATGCAGATTTAGATTCAAGCCTTGCACTATATGTACCAGAGATAATCATGTCTGTGGATTTATCTGTCAAAGTCATGTTGGCAGTAGCTGCACCTTCATTTCCGGATCCCCAGAAAGAAGCTTCCTTGTCGCCCACACTCCATGGCAAGGTTACATTTTTAGTTCCCAGCAGTGTACTCGCGCTGTACGTGCTCCACTCCTCAAAACTATTACCGGGTATTGTGAATTCCGACTCAGTTTTGAATGTGCGGACATCTGCGCCATCGAAGCCATCGCAGAATGCGATATATTCATATGTTGTGCCGGGGGTCAGACCTGTCAAAGTTACCTGATAAGGGATAACCGCAGCTCTTGTTGCCTTGGCTCTCGCGCCGGATGCGGGATAAGCTGCCTGCCACTCGGAAGAACCTTGCTCACGATACTTGATACCATAGTTTACAGCGGCTGCAGCATCATAGATATTTGCATCAAGAGTTGCTCTCTTGGCGCGGATGGCAAGAGGCGACAGCTCTGCCTCGGAAATTCCGACAGGCGCAAGATGCTCCTCAGCTGCCTCGCTGTTGGCAATTCGCAGACTACCGGTAGATACATTATGACGACCGTCTGTAGCCTCAAAGGTTATTTTATATTCCGTGTCGCTTGCAGCAAGGGCATCAAGAAAAGCCTTGGTGAATGTGACATACAATTCATCTACCGGCACTTCTCCGCTTTCGAGAGATGACGCGGCATCTGTTGACTGGCGACGCTCAACCTTTATCCCTTTCGCTGCGAGCTCAGTCTGAGTGCTGCCTTCGATAAGATTCAAGCCTGATGTCAGATCAGTGAAGTTGTCACTCACATTCATAAGAACAGAGCCAAGTCCGAAATAGCCACGGATATAAACCTGAGTATCTTTAAAGTTTCTATCTTTAGACACCACCTGACCCTCGATGTCGTATCCGACACCTTGGATTGCAGGAGCAGTAAATATCTCGACCTCTTCTTCAATCACTGGAATATCAGCAATAGTGATGCGGATCAAAGCACCACCTTCTGTGATAGGGGCCTCCTCTTCCGAGAGGGTCAGTATATACTCATGTGCGCGCTGCACATTCTCGATCACACCGGTTTTCTCATATGCCTCTCCGGAAGACTTTTTACCCTCTATCTTATAGTTAAGATTTTTGTCGGCATTAGGCATCATGAAATAACCTTTGGCATCTGCGATATTATTCTGATCAAACACTAATTCGCCACGTGAATGCCAATAAGTCACCTTAAGATCTGTAAGATTCACTCCAAGTGAAGCCGGATCCACAGATACTATAACGTTAGCAATATTGCAACGGAGAGTAAGAGAGTTGGCACCCTCTTGCATTTCGAACTGTTGCCAGCCGCGATAGAACTTGCTGCTGAAAGATGCGGAAACAGAGTCACCGCTCCATGCCTCAGCCACATAAGATCCGGCGCGAAGCTTTATACCCTCTGCCGGAATATTATCGAGACCTTTATATTTACGGATAAGTCCCTTTTCATTTTCAATGTAAACCACACACTTGTTGCGGAGAACGGTGAGTTCGTCGGCTGCTATGGCACGAGTTCTAACAACATTGCCTCGGATTTCAGTATTGAGGGTGAGTGTGCCCTCTCCGCCGGCTCCAAACGGCTCCTCCATCGAACAAGACTGCCCGAGGAAACAAGCCAACGCCGTTCCGATATATAATGATACTTTATTGAGTGTTTTCATAACGATAATCAATTAAATGTCAGAACCAGTTTTACTACAAGTTCTCCCGATGCGTCTTTGACATGGATCTCAAATTCATGTGTACCGGCACCAAATATTGCCAACATAGGCATAAAGGAAGATATATCAAATTTCGCACTCTTCAAACCTCCCACATTGGTAGGCAACCCAAGATTATTCAATACATCCCATAATCCCGCCTCATCATTCACAAGATCGAGATGTGAAGCAAGTCCTACAGTTGCAAGTTCATCCGGTGTGAGGTTTGGAGAATTGATTTCAGCATAGAACTCCTCAAAACCTGAATTGCTGTTAAAATTCAATACAACATGTGCCGATGAAGGGTCGGAAACAGTATAAGGACACTCCAAAGTAACAACGCCATCTTTTGCCTCCCATTCATCTTTTGCAGGAAGTTTCAACGGAGATTCAGCTTCAGCAGAGGGTCCATCCCATGCACTTGGTTCGTCAGGACCGGGACCCGGAGTTTCCGGTTCCTCTGTAGGGCGTTCGCTGTCATCAAGGAGAGGTTCGTCAGCAATATCAATATTACGTTCAATATCTGTTACCGTAACGTTAGCATCAATCTTTACCTCTGCATCAGAATCACCCGTGGGATCGCCACTGTGTTCATGAAGTTTGAAGGTGATCTTGTAATGATTGCCCTTAGCGACATTCTTCATGGATTTTGTCTCCACAGCATTCACACCATCAATCTTGCCATTGAACGTAGCGACAAGTGTAGACTCCGCAGTGTGCATAAAGTATCCCGCTTTACCAGCCTCACTCTCTGTCAAAGTGAAGTTAAGTCCGCTGTTTGCACCGACCTTAACCTCCACATATGAATCCTGCGACATACGAGAATTAAGCAACGGATCAAATTCTATTGTCACCTTTATATTGTTAAGACGGCATTCGATAGGAGCCACATAACTGGTAATCTCATAAGGATTGACCGTAAAAGAATCCGAGACCCCGAGGAAATAGGGGCTCTCCCATTCCGCAATACGGTTCTCGCCATATGTTGCAGTGCAGGTGTAATCTCCTGTGGGGAGAGTTACAACATCAGGCATTTCACTGTATTTATATTTCTTCACCGGAGTTTCGCTTCCCGGCTTGGTAAAAATAACCGTGAAGTCATCAAGGGAAACATCAGCACGTGTGCGTATATTTTGGCGCACAGTTTCGTCAACCTTCATATCGACAGCAATCGCCGACTTCAGGATCTGACCCTCTGTCTCGTTGGCTGACCCGGTGAATGGATCCTCCTTGCTACAGCCGGTAGCAATCATTGCCGCAGCCGCGAGTGTGTATATATATAGTTTTTTCATTTTATGAATCATGTTAGGTTATCTTCTTTTACCTTTAGCTGATCTTGTGGCATTGCTGCTGCCGTATCCGAGCTTGACATTATCGATTGTCAATTTCGATCCGACACACAATGACTTGTAATTATTAGCCGATATAGTTTGTCCTGAGAGACTGGTTTTATTCGATACATCTGCTATATCTGTTGGCACGGGAACGTTCACAACGTCTGACTTTGTAGATTTGAAACCAAGTTTTAGAAAGGCAGCTTTTTTACCGAATTTTACCGGTGAATATGACAGATTTATGACCGTATTAACATTTGATGTTTGAGCCGTAAGATCCATTGAACTTTCTGCAATAACATCTCCTTCTGCATCTACAATTGAAATACAAACATATCCTGTTTCATTTGCAACCGGTTCGTATCGATAATCAAAAGATAGATAAGACGGACGAGACTCAAATGACATTCCTTCATTTCTGTGTTCAGTACCATCAAAAGAATAAGTCCCTAAAAACAATTCTCCTGCAGATTTATATGCAAAAGAAGCAGGATAGTTTCTACTGTACTTCGCTCTTACACTAGCACCATGGTTATCCAACTCCGGTAATGTACCATTATGATCATATGCCACACTTCTAATCAAGACCTCCCCGTTCAAAACCATTGTCGAAGGAACCACAAACCATGTATTCATAGGATTAGAAGACGTATATGCTGTTTTGGCATTAATGCTTGCCCACACATTTGGTTCATTAACTAAAATAGTGGATTTATTTTGCATTGTTGTTGCTATATATTTATATTGACCTCCTGCATTCAGTGACAGATTATAAGTCTCTGATACCGCAGAAAAATCTCCATTAGGCACATCTGTTTCAACTTCAGTTGTAAATGCGGGTATAGACTTCTCAAAGTTTCCGCATTTGGTCTTAAGCGATGTATATGTTGTGCCGGCAGCGAGACCCTTAACGGTAATCATGCCGTTTTTAGCGTCATAAGAGAGATTTGCACTCGGCACCTGTGTGTCGCTGTTATATATCTGGATATTATCAACAAGAGCCTTAACAATATCCTCACGCTCTGCCTCAACCTTCAAAACTACTCTATCGCTGAATGCATCAGCAAGAACTGTATAATTGGGTTCTGTTGTCAATACACTTGTCTCAACCTTCTTATTACGGTTTGCTGCAAGTGATGCCTCAACCTTTATTTCAGTGCGGAATGCAGGTGTGATGCCAAGAACGTAGCGGAAAGTATATTCCATGGCGCGAGTGGAAGCACCTGAGGCTGTAACATCCGTAACGCTCTTTATCTCTGCATCTACAAGACGATTGTTGGCATCGGGAACCTTGAACATAACTACATTTTTGATGTCAGGGCAGTTTGTTGAAAGATCAACAGCCACATCCTCACCCATAAACTCTGCATTTGCCGCAGGCTTAAGCTCTATCTCAAGAGGCGTGATATTAGCTGTGAGTTTCAAAGGCTCAGTAGTGCGGGTCATCACATCCGTTGCAGAGATTTCAATCGTGTATTGACCAGCTGGTAATTTTTCAAGGAAACTCTTGAGGTTTACAAGACCCATCTTCTCTGCATTCCTGAAATAAGAGCCTATGCCCGCGCTTTCAAGCTGCTGGTTGGTAAGGTCATCGGCACCAACGAGTTCAACCCTGTTTCCAAACACAGGAGTGTATCCTCCGTCGGAGATAACGTTTAACGTTGCACTCCTCAAACCTCCGAAAGCAAATACATGAAACTCAGGATTGCTTTTGAGTTCTGCATATTCAAAAGTAGCGACAGCAGTTCCCGGATCAAAATCCTTGGCTGTCACTGTAGGAGCCGGAGCAGAGAAAAGTTCATCACCCAAAGACACCGCCACAGTCTCAGCCACGACATCGTCATCAAATTCGATATCAAGAGCAAGATCGCCATAAGAAACACTTCCGTTAACGCCTATAGTAACGACATAATGATGACGGGGTTCTGCCCTAAAGCTCGCAGGCTGAATTTCTACGCGATCACCCGCTTCGTTGGTAAGCGTCAGTTTCAGCTTTACCTCCTCAGACGGGGCAACATATGCCGGGCGATCCTCGTTCTGAGCAAAAATGACCCATTCGTGTCCTTCTGTCTGCACAGCTGCGCTGTAAGCGCCATATAGATTTGTAAATTCCTCCTTGTAACGGATCGAAACCATCGAATTGGCAAGAGTTGCCGTGACATTGACAGTGGATTCATCACCGGGGGAGACATGAACGTCATTGGAGCCCGAGTAGCAGGGATTGTCAAAACCTTCTTGGTTTAAGTCTCCATAAGTAGCTGTGATTTTGTAATCACCTATAGGAAACGACTTCTCGCGGTTGAACGCCTCGACATTGCTCCACGATTTGGAATATGTGCCGTCAATTTTGGCAAGATTTACACCGAACAGACTTACGTCCGGCACAACAGGGCTCTGTGAATCGTCAGCACGTGTCTGCCGCATCACTCTGCCATCGGATGTGAGGTTGAGTTTTACCGCTCCCTCGTCAGAAGGACCACTCCACAGAGCCTCGTCACCACAAGAGGTCAGCGTCATAGCTGACACTGCCATTAAAGCAATAGCTTTTGTGAATTGTCTCATGATCTTTTAAATTAGCAATACGGATTTTATGCCAAATGTAACCTGTGTGCATTTTTAAGATTTTATACCTATTGAAAATTTGACATATTTATCCGGTACAAAATTATCTCAAAATTATAAAATTTGCTAATTTTCATGTAAATTTGTGCATTATTACTCCAAATTAACCAATAAAATTGTAATTTTGTAACACCATATATTACAAAACGACCATAATTTATATGGGATTCCATGTATATAAACACTAAATAAATATATGAAATGAAACAGTTTAGGATTGCAATAGTATTTGCAACAATGATTCTGGCATGTTCTAATATGACCAATGCCCAAAGTTTAAAAGACCTTTTAGGCAAATTGGGTAGTGGTGACACAAAGGAAACAGTGGGGAATCTTCTTGAGGGTGTGTTTTCAAGCAGTAACCTCTCAGTGCAGGATTTACAGGGCAACTGGCTTGCCACAGGTCCGGCAGTAGCATTCCAGGGCGATAATTTCCTCAAACAGGCAGGAGGCAAAGCAGCGGGAGCCGCCATCGAGACCAAGCTCAAACCATATTATCAGAAATACGGCCTTACAGGGGCTACCCTTACGATCGACAACGTCGGTAATTTCCAGCTAAAGATCAAGAAACTGACTCTCAAAGGAACAGTGACCGAGACCTCGGAAAAAGGAGTTTTCGAATTTAATTTCAACGTTGTGGGTAAAATTAAGCTTGGTAAAGTGAAGACCTACGTGCAGAAAACTTCTCGCACGATGGATGTGATGTTTGATGCGAGCAAGCTCATGGCTCTAATCGACGCTGTAGCAAAATATTCAAACATCTCAGCAGCCAAGACGTTGTCTACCCTGCTCAACTCTTACGATGGACTCTGCGTCGGCTTCGCGCTTAATGCGAATTAGGCGTTAGGTGTTAGGCTTTAGGCTTTAGAAGCTTCGACGGATGGACCTAAAGCCTAAAACCTAAAGCCTTTATACCTTTTACTTTATACCTTTTACCTTTTAAAAAGAAGAACCGTGTTTTCAGGAATAGTTGAAGAAGCCGCAGAAGTTGTGGCACTGCGTGAAGAAGGAAGCAATCTGCATATCACAATGCGTTGCAGTTTTGTTGACGAACTTACCATAGACCAGAGTGTATCTCACAATGGAGTATGTCTGACAGTAGTTGCCCTCCCGGGCGACGGAACATATACGGTGACTGCAATACGCGAGACACTTGACCGCTCGAATCTCGGAGATCTAAAACCGGGAGACCTTGTCAATCTCGAAAGGTCAATGAAAATCAATGGCCGCCTCGACGGACACATTGTCCAGGGACATGTTGACCAGACCGCCGTATGCACAGATGTCAGGGAAGCAGACGGCAGTTGGTATTACACTTTCGAATATGAAGCCAATCCGGAGCTGGCACGTCGTGGATATGTAACCGTCGACAAGGGTTCGGTAACAGTAAACGGTGTAAGTCTCACCGTGTGCGAACCGACATACAGCAGTTTCAAAGTGGCTATTATCCCGTACACTCACGATAATACCAACTTCTGCCGTATTGAAAAAGGGACCAAGGTAAATATCGAATTCGATATCCTCGGCAAATATCTCGCACGAATCATGAACATTAATAATTAATAATTCAACTTTTGCAAGCGAAAAGTTGAAGTTTATTAGTTTATTTGCGCAGTGCGCAGTTTATAAGTTTATTGGTTTGTCGCGATATAAGTACAGAGTTTAAACCGAGTCGAACCAGATAAACTTTTAAACTTATAAACTCTTAAACTTTAAGTTGAAGCTTGCGAAACTTAAATGAATTATTAATGGTTAAAGAAATCGCAACTTTTGCAAGTTGCGATTTTTTTATTAAATTTACACATCAATTCAGAAACTATGAGCGACGTTATTCTTCCTCCCGCTTTTCCGGGCAAAGACAATGCGGTTATCAGCAATGCCCGGCAAATAACACTGATCGGTGCCAATGGTGCCGGCAAGAGTCGCTTCATGCAAGAAATGATCTCGCTTGGCGGCAATCGTTCATATTGCCTTTCGGCATTGTCGGCATCGTTTCCTGAAAGAAAAGAGTCTTTCAAAACGGGATCAATTGATGACCTTTACCGGAAAGCAGCTTCGCGGCACACATACATGCGCACCGACGCGGTCTGCGAACTTGACAAGCTCATCTACATGGTGTTTGCCGATGAACTCGAGTATCTGCTCACGATCAAAGACCGGGAGGCAGGCGAGGGGAAACGTGTAAAACTTCGCACCACAAAATTAGATATCATAAAAAAGCTGTGGGAACAGAGTTTCCCGGGCAACAAAATAATGCGCAACAAGGGATCGCTCATGTTTGCCACGCAGGCTGGCGATGACCTTATTGACGTGTCTTCTCTCAGCCAGGGAGAAAAAACCGTGCTGTACTACATCACGGCTGTGCTGTATGCCATGCCGGATGCAGTGATATTCATCGATTCCCCTTCTCTCTTCATCCATCCGTCGATCGTAGGTTCGTTATGGAATTCAATCGAGGCTCTGCGCCCAGACTGCACGTTCGTTTACGACTCGGTTGACATCGACTTCATAAGCTCGCGCTCCAGAAGCACATGCATCTGGGTGAAAAGCTATGATTCCGAACAGAAGGCATGGGATTATGAAGTGATACGCGACACGCCTCTGAGCGAAGACATCTTCCTCGAACTTGCAGGCAGCCGCAAACCCGTTCTCTTCATTGAGGGCGATTCACAACACAGCATAGACTTCAAGCTCTATTCACTCGTGTTTCAGGACTGGAACGTGCGTCCGCTTGGTTCATGCGACAAAGTTATAGAAACCACCCGCACATTCAACGATCTCAAAAGCATGCATCATCTGCGGAGCCGAGGAATCGTGGATCGCGACAGACGCACGGAGCTCGAAGTCAGCTATCTCCGCAAGAAGGAGATAATGGTGCCGGAAGTGGCAGAGGTGGAAAACATCTTTCTGCTTGAAAGTGTTATCAAAGTGATGGCACACCGCAGAGGCAAAGATGCCGAAAAAATAATCAGAAGAGTCAAAAAAGAGGTGATCCACACATTTAAACAGAAAGCTGATCAGCAGGCACTACAACATGTAAGGCATAAAGTTAAGCGAGATGTGGAATGCAAGATCGATGCGCGTTTCTCGTGTATAACCGCGCTTGAGACCCACCTCAAATCACTTGTAGTGAAACTTGAGCCGAGAAAGAATTATAACCGCCTAAGAGAGCAGTTTGCCGTGATGATCCGCGATAACGATTATGACGGCATTTTGAAGGTGTTCAATCATAAGCCAATGCTTCCCGATTCAGGGCTCCCCCATCTTTTAGGCTACCACTCCCGCGACGAATACATCAACGGAGTGCTCGAGGCTTTAAGACAGGGAGGCAAAGATGCCCAGACATTGACAACAGCCATCAAGCGCTGCCTCCTGGATAGTGTTTAATGTGAAATGTGAAATGTGAAATGTGGAATGCCAAACACTCCAGACATTACACATTGCTCATTAAACATTAAACATTAGGCATTAGGTATTACACATTTAATATTAAAAATTACACATTATAAGATATGGAAAAGAAACTTGAGATCCTTCGCAACGACCCTTGGCTTGAGCCGTTTGCAGCTGCAATAGAGGGACGTCACGAGGATGTGATCCGCAAAATGAATGAGCTTACCGCCGACAATGACGGATCGCTCTCCGAGTTCGCCAACGCATATAAATATTTCGGCTTGCACCGTGAGAAAAAAGGAGACTGGATCTTCCGCGAGTATGCTCCGAACGCAACTCAAATATGGTTGATAGGCACATTCTCCGACTGGAAAGATGACGAAAGATACTCTCTTTCTCCAATCGGTGGAGGAGTGTGGGAAGGTCATTTCCCTGCTGATTTCATCCATAACGGGGACCTCTATAAGATGCGCGTGGAATGGGACGGAGGAAGCGGTGAACGCATTCCCGCATATGCCACGCGTGTTGTGCAGGATCCGGTTACCCATATCTTCTCGGCAGAGGTGTATGCTCCAGAGAACCCGTATAAATTCAAAATTAAAAAATTCACTCCCGACACAAAGCCGCTGCTAATATATGAATGCCACATAGGTATGGCGCAGCAGGAAGAAGGAGTGGGAACCTACGAGGAATTCCGCACAAAAACGCTGCCCCGCATCGCAGCCGATGGCTACAATGCAATCCAGATTATGGCAATCCAAGAGCATCCCTATTACGGATCGTTTGGTTATCATGTGAGCAGTTTCTATGCGGCATCCTCACGCTTCGGCACTCCAGATGACCTCAAACGCCTTATCGATGACGCTCATTCACGAGGCATAGCCGTGATCATGGATATCGTGCACTCACATGCCGTCAAGAACGAAGTGGAAGGTCTTGGTCGCCTGGACGGATCCTATAATCTATATTTTTATGGCGACGGGCGCCGCGAACATCCGGCATGGGATTCCCTATGTTTCGATTATGGCAAAAACTCGGTGCTCCATTTCCTGCTGTCAAACTGCAAGTTCTGGCTTGAGGAATATAAATTTGATGGATTCCGTTTCGATGGCGTAACTTCCATGCTCTATTACAACCATGGATTGGGCAAGGCATTTGGCAGTTACGATGATTATTACGATGGCAATGAAGATACAAACGCCATAGTATATCTAACGCTCGCCAATATCCTCATTCATGAAATCAATCCGAAGGCTATCACCATAGCCGAAGAGATGAGCGGCATGCCCGGACTCGCAATAAAGTTCGAGGAAGGGGGAATAGGTTTCGATTACAGAATGGCAATGGGCATTCCGGATTACTGGATCAAGATGATCAAGGAGAAGAAAGATGAAGACTGGCATCCGACATCCATATTCTGGGAGCTCACCAACCGCCGTGCCGATGAAAAGACAGTATCTTATTGTGAAAGCCACGACCAGGCACTTGTAGGCGACAAAACCATAATATTCCGTCTCATAGATAAAGAGATGTATTGGCATATGATGGTTGACGACACAAACGGAGTTGTGACAAGAGGTATGGCACTTCACAAAATGATACGTCTCGTGACACTCGCCACCATCAACGGAGGCTACCTGAATTTCATGGGTAATGAATTCGGACATCCTGAATGGATTGACTTCCCGCGTGAAGGAAACGGATGGAGCTATAAGTACGCTCGCCGCCAGTGGGATCTTGTAGACCGCGAAGACCTGAAATATAAATTCCTGAACGCATTCGACAACGCTATGGTGGAAATGGTGTCGAGCCATTTCAATTTCCAGGCTTTGCCTGTAGAAAAACTTTGGGAGAAAGATGACGATCAGGTGCTTGCCTTCCGTCGTGGAGACCTTATCTTCGTATTCAACTGGAGTCCGACAAAATCATTCAACGATTATGGGTTCCTTGCTCCCGCCGGAGAATATGAGGTAGTGCTCGACAGTGATTCCTTAAATTTTGGTGGTTTCGGAAATATTGATGAGAAGATACACCATTTCACTCAGCCCGATCCTCTTTATTCTCCATCCGGCAAAGGCTGGCTGAAGATGTATCTCCCTGCAAGAACAGCCCAAGTGCTACGCATGGTGAAACCGAAACCCGCTAAACGCACCGCAACAAAAAAAGATACGGCAGAAAAGAAGGAAACTTCGGCAAAAACGGTGAAGAAAGAAACGACAACCAAGAAAAAGACAACAACCAAGAAAACGAAATGAAAAAAATCATTATAGCCATCGATGGATACTCATCATCCGGCAAATCCACCATGGCAAGAGATCTCGCACGCCGCATAGGATATGTATATGTGGATTCGGGAGCCATGTACCGCGCTGTGACACTTTACGCTATTGAACACGGCATGGCATCTTCCGAGAAAGGTGTTGACACTGTAGCCCTTGTGAAGGCTCTGCCTGATATCCATATATCCTTCACTCCGGCAGGTAGCGACGGCATTCAGCACACGTTACTCAACGGCAAGGATGTTGAACGCGAGATACGCGACATGCAAGTTAGCTCGCTCGTGAGTCCGGTGGCGATCATACCAGAAGTGCGCCATCATCTTACTGCCTTGCAGCAGGAATACGGCAAGAAAAAAGGAATCGTGATGGATGGTCGAGACATAGGCACAACCGTTTTTCCCGACGCCGAGATGAAAGTGTTTGTTAACGCCTCCCCTGAAGAGCGTGCCCGTCGGCGTGTAAAGGAACTGACCGACAAAGGGGAAACGGTGACTTATGGAGAAGTGCTCGAAAACATTAAAGAGCGTGATCATATCGACACCACAAGAAAAGAATCTCCCCTGCGCAAGGCAGAAGATGCCGTTTTACTTGACAACGATAATATGACCATCGAACAGCAGATGGACTGGCTTCTCAAGCTATATGAAGATAGAAATAGATGACAACTCCGGATTTTGCTTCGGAGTGGTGACAGCAATCGAAAAGGCAGAAGAGCAGCTTGAAAAATCCGGCACGCTCTACTGCCTTGGCGATATTGTGCACAATGCCTCGGAAGTGGAACGTCTTCGTCTGCGAGGGCTACAGACAATTACTCACGCGGATTTACAGAATCTACATGACTCGACAGTGTTGCTGAGGGCTCATGGGGAACCTCCGACAACTTATGTCACGGCAGATGCCAACAACATAACCGTGATCGATGCCACATGCCCTGTGGTGCTTCAGCTGCAACGCCGCATCAAGGAAGCTTACCGCACAAACCGCAACCGGCTTGAAAACGGAGAAATCCATGAAATGCCTTTAATCCTAATTTATGGCAAGGAAGGACATGCCGAGGTTAACGGACTTGTTGGTCAGACAAACGGGGAGGCGATAGTGATTCAGAATGCGGAAGATCTCGACACTGTTGACCTTTCAAGGGACATACTATTGTATTCACAGACCACTAAATCGCTTGAAGGTTTCCGGCATATAGTGGAAGAGATAAAAAAACGTAAGACAGCTGGGACCTTCGAATATTTCGACACTATCTGCCGACAGGTTGCGAGCAGGCTGTCGAAGCTTCGGGAATTTGCGACATCTCACGATGCAATAGTATTCGTGAGCGGGGCAAAAAGCTCCAACGGAAAGGTGCTTTTCGAAGAGTGTCGCAAAGTCAACCCGCGCTCCTACCTGGTAAGCGACGGCTCCAAACTTGACATCTCCCTTTTCGAAGGTGCTGAATCAATAGGCATTTGCGGAGCCACCTCCACCCCACGTTGGCTCATGGCAGAAATCGCTGAACTTATCAAATCAGGTTTATACATTAATAAGGAATAATGCTCGGTCAAACTGACGAATACTTTATGAGACTTGCCCTTGCCGAAGCGCAGGAGGCATATGACGCAGGTGAAATACCTATTGGAGCCGTAATAACAGTCAATGGCAGAGTAATTGCACGTGCCCACAACCGCACTGAGGCTCTCAATGACGTAACTGCACACGCCGAGATGCAGGCAATAACCTCTGCCGCTGAATATCTGGGAGGGAAATATCTTCCGGATTGCACACTCTATGTCACGGTCGAACCATGTCCGATGTGCGCGGGCGCACTGGGTTGGAGTCAGATCGGAAGAATAGTATATGGGGCTCCAGATCCTAAAAAAGGGTTCTGGTCCTACTATGACACTCTACGCACTCCGATCCATCCCAAGACCGAGATTTCTTCCGGAGTGCTCGAAGAGGAATGCCGCGAACTGATGCAATCTTTTTTCAAAAAATTGCGACGCTGATTATTTTTTACTATATTTGCCCCTATATTCTTTCTTATTCTAATTACACACCAAGTAAGTTACTTACTTTCAGATTCAGAGGAGCAGATTATTAACTTTTTGAACTTTTATCTTGATGAACTTGAATGACAAAATCAAAGGAGCCTTGTTCGGTATGGCTCTCGGCGACGCTCTTGGATTGGGCACGGAATTTATGTCGGTCGAAGAGGTAAAGTATTATTACCCCGACGGCATGAGGCATTTCTCTCAGATCATCCGCGACGCACACAGGTGTATGTGGAAACGTGGTGACTGGACAAATGACACACAGACCGTGATTCTTTTGATAGAATCAATCATGGAACGTGGCAAACTTGATGTAAGCGATTATGCGGCAAGAATGAAAAAATGGTTTAAAGACAATCCCTCCGATATGGTGGATTTCTACCATTCACTTTTTGCAATTCCCCAGTGGGTTGAACATCCGCGTGAGATAACACATAAAATCTGGAGGGAAAATGATGTCTACAGAGCTTCAAACGAGGCTTTGCCAAGAGCGATAGTTACAGGTATACTCGGTGAACCGCGTCTTTTAGGCAATTCTCTGGATGCAATAGTAATGACTCACGATGATACCCGTTGCAGCACATGCGGAGCATTAATAGCAACAATGGCTGATTCTCTACTTCGTCGAAATGAACCTGCCGAATATAAAGACCTTGAAGAGATTGCCAATACTCTTGATTCGAGAACCATGTATTACCTTGATATGGCATACAATGGTACACTTGCAGACATATGTCTTGACGACGAAGAGTCCCTTTGGTTCGCAAGGAAGACTATGGCTGCTGCCTTATGGGCAATCTGGCATTGCAATTCTCCGGAAGAAATTCTACACACAATTGTAGATGCCGGAGGAGATGCGGATACCAACGCCGCTATCGCAATGGGACTCGCCGGGCTGCAATACGGCTATGAGGCTCTTCCGGATGAAGTCAATAATCTCCTGCGCTATGAAGAGATGGAGAACGTGGCTACACGCTTTGCCGATTACATAGTAAACATGGAACAACTATAAGTGAGAAACATTAAAGTTATATATGAGCAGAAAATCCAAAGCATGGTTAGAGGCAATGCGATTGCGCACGCTGCCGGTATCGGTGGCGGGAGTTGTGGCAGGAGCAGGTTGCGCCGCATATTACCATAGTTTTAAAGCTCTCCCCTTTTTAATTTGTCTTCTGTTTGCGGTAATGGCGCAGATTGTGTCAAATTTTGCAAACGAATATTTCGATTTCAAGAAAGGACTCGACCGTAAAGGAAGAGAGGGTTTTAGGCGCGGAGTCACGGAAGGAGACATTTCGCCTTCTGCTATGCTGCGCGCCACTGTCATTCTGCTCATCCTCGCCTGCGCCATAGGATGCACTCTTATAATATGGGGTGGCTGGTGGCTGATTGCAGTCGGAATCGCCGTAGCTGTTTTTGCCATGGCATACTCAGCCGGACCATGGCCTCTGTCACATCATGGGCTGGGAGAAATCGCAGTGATAATCTTCTTCGGCATTGTGCCGGTTATGTTGACCGCATACGTTCAGACAGGATCGTGGAATATGTGGCAGGTGGCATTACCTGTTTCTGTGGCAATCGGTCTCATGGGAGCAAATGTACTAATAGTCAACAATTACCGTGATGCAGATGATGACAAAGCCGTTGGAAAGAAAACCACGGCTGTGATTTTCGGACGCAAGGTTATGGGAACAATATATTTCATAAACGGAATTTTAGCTGTCATCCTCGTTGTGATTGCTACAATCTCACGCATGTCGTTGATATGGCAGGCGGGAGCATTGCTCTATGCTAACCTCCACTACATGCTCTGGGTGAAGCTGACGCATCTTAAGGGAGCCGCACTCAACCCTGTGCTCGGTCAGACAGCCATCCTGATGTTCGGGTTCTCACTCTGGCTCACGTTGATTCTCTCCCTTAATCCTGCAATTATAATCTAATCATTCCATTTATTATGCCTGAACAACAACAAAGATATAAGAAGAAACCTGCATTCGAACCGATAAGACAAGACCCGACAGGAAAACTTCCTCCACGCGACACAGACCTGGAGGAAGTGGTGCTTGGAGCGCTGATGCTGGAGAAAGACGCATACATGAACGTATGCGACATCCTTACTCCCGATGCGTTCTATGATCCGGTGAACGCAAAGATATATGATGCGATATGCACACTTGGTTTCAATCAGCGCCCTATCGATATGATGACGGTAAGGGAGCAACTGCGCAATAACGGAGAACTGGAGAACGTTGGAGGCGCAGTGCATCTTGCTGAACTTACCGCTCGTGTATATTCAGCTGCCAACATTGAATTCCATGCCAAAATCATTGCCCAGAAATATCTTGCCCGCAGACTTATAACCTTCGCTTCAAAAATAGAAGCAGATGCCTTCGATGAAAGCAATGACGTTGATGATCTTCTGCAGGCTGCGGAAGGACAGTTGTTCGAAATATCGCAGACTCACCTCAAAAGGGAGGTAACGCAGATTGACCCCGTGATCAACCTCGCAATAGAACAGATCCAGTCGGCGGCAAATGCCGAGAGCGGTCTATCGGGTCTACAGACAGGATATCACGGACTCGACAAGATGACTTCCGGATGGCAGGCGTCAGACCTTATAATAATTGCCGCACGTCCTGCCATGGGTAAGACGGCGTTCGTGCTCTCGATGGCAAAGAACATGGCTGTGGATTATAACATCCCCATCGCCATATTCACCCTTGAGATGGCAAACGTGCAGCTTGTGAAACGTCTTCTCAGTAATGTTGCAGATCTGGAAGGTGAAAAGATCAAGGCGGGAAATCTGACGGATGAGGAATGGAATCGTCTCAACACGCGCTTACGCGGTGTCTACAGCGCACCTCTCTATCTTGACGAGACTCCCGGACTCTCGATTACGGAACTCCGCACCAAAGCCCGTCGCCTCGTGCGTGAACATGGAGTGAAGATGATAATGATCGACTACCTCCAGCTGATGAATGCCACAGGTATGAAATTCGGAAGCCGTGAGCAGGAGGTATCAACAATCTCACGTTCGCTAAAAGCATTGGCAAAAGAGCTGAACATACCGATTATCGCTCTTTCCCAGCTAAACCGAAGCACAGAAACACGCGAAGACAAACGTCCGGTACTCTCCGACCTGCGTGAATCAGGAGCCATCGAGCAGGATGCCGATATGGTATGTTTCATTCATCGCCCTGAATATTATACACGTAGCACGGAAGATTCTGAAGGCAATGATATCCGAGGCAAAGCAGAGCTTATCATCGCCAAGCACCGAAGCGGTGCGGTAGGCACCGTCGACCTACGCTTCGTTTCAAAATTCGCAAGATTTGAAAACTGGGAGGAGGGTTATCAGATGATGAAAGAAACTCTTGAAGAAGTCGGCACTACACGCCGTCTCGAATCGCGGATGAATTCCGAAAACCCCGCCAACACAGGAGGCGACTCCTTCGGCAACGACGGCTTCACATTCGCTCCCGGCTCCGCCAGCGGCTTCTCATCCGCAATGCCCGACATCATGCCCGGTCCCGGCGAAAGCCCAGTACCCTTCTAATGATGTTAAATGTTTAATGTTAAATGTTTAATTAGAAGCGTAGCCGGTTGAATGAAGACACTCGCGCTACCATCTTCATCCATAAAGATTCTACAAGCTGTCAGAATAATGAATATATAATAAAGCAATGAAAACGATATTTAAAATTATGCTCACGGCGGCATTTGCTGTTTCTGCGAGCATCGCTGCAAATGCAGCCACTCCAAAAAGAATGCGTGCCGAGAAATCAGATTCCTTGCAGATTCTTTTCGTAGGAAACAGTTATACATTCTATAATAACCTTCCACGCATTGTCAGTAAACTTGCCGCGACACAAGGAATAAAATTAGCTCCGAGTCGCGCATTGAAAGGCGGAGAGACACTGAAAGGTCACCTTAATCATGAATTTCTACCTAAAATTCTTGCTGAGGGAGGGTTCAATTATGTCGTTATTCAGGATGCAAGTTACACTCCCTCATATTCAACTGCAGATGTGCGGAAGGATGTCTATCCCTACGCCCATCGTGTAGACAGTCTCGCCAAAGCAGGATCACCGGGCGTG
>DAWBVG010000421.1:0-4662 GCA_052279865.1 Muribaculaceae bacterium | reverse complement strand
GCTCTATATATAATGCATATGCTGTCGTCATTGTTGATAACGGCTCACGAAGAGCCGCACCTGAAGATGCAGTTTTAGCATTTTTTTGAGTGGTTGCAAGCAGCCAAATTTCTCCACTTCCGTCTCCTGCTTTGCCTTCTCTTAGAAAAGATAGACGCAGTCCGCAGAATTGCACCGCAAATTTAATAAATATTTCACTCAATACAAAATGTATTCAAACCATCGTTATAATTCAGACGTTAAAAATATATAATTTAAACACTATAAGCTATGATAAAGATGATGCTACTTGCAGGTGCCGGAGGTTTTGTTGGCACTTGCGGACGATTCCTTGTTGGGAAATGGAGCTCAGCGATGTTTCATGGAGCCTTCCCAATGGGCACATTCCTCGTGAACATAATAGGTTGTTTCATTATCGGTCTGCTTTTCGGACTTCTCGAGAAAGCTCACGTAATGACTCCCGGTGAAAACGTTATGCTGATAACGGGTTTCTGTGGCGGTTTCACCACATTCTCCTCTTTTGCCGACGATATGTGGGTATTGGGCAGCAAAGGCGACTGGACCACATTTATCCTCTATCTCGTTCTTTCAGTCGTGATCGGCATCCTTCTCGTTTGGGCTGGACGCGCCATCATCCGTTAATATAACGGCTACTTACGAGACAAAGACTTTATAAAGGCGACACCTTTGTCCACCACAAGAGCATGTCCTGCGGCATTAAGGTGGGCAGTGTCGCCTACACCTTTGTTCTGAAAATACTTCGCGCGGAATTCATCATCATTCACTTCAATTCCGCAATCTGCGCCGGCATCAAAAACCGGGATTGAATGCCTCGAACAAGCGCTGCGTATCTCAGAGATGACTTCTTCAAAACCGGCTCTTTTAAGATGCCACGGTAACACATAACCGATCGCAGCATCAGGATAACGCTGCTGAAGACCCGCCAGGAATTTTTCCAGAGATGCTTTGAAGACATCCATTTGCGAGGGATCCTTACCAACTGTGAAGGCGTCATTATGACCGGCAATCACAAGAACATAATCTGCGGCTGAAGGCATTTCCAAATAACGCTTTGTCATGGCTTCTCCGAAACCTTCTTTAGTGCGATCGAAGGCGATGCAACTGCCGTTCCTGCCAAAGTTAAGATAATACATGCCTAACCTTTTCGCGGCACGGGCATGCCAGCTCTCGCTCCACGGACGGCTATGATTCTCTACGTAGCTGTCTCCTATCACAACTATTCGCTTCCCCTCCAATGCATTTCCCTGCGTATTAGAATCAGCGTTAACGGAAAATCCACACAAACCCATCATCATCACCAATACTGCTATAATCTTCTGCATCTCTCGTCAATTTAAAAAGCTGTTAAAAAAATGATATCAAAATTAATATTTTTTCACTGACGAAACAAGACACCCGCAGAATTTTGATTAACTTTGCAATGCAGACGCGCATGTTGTCTGCAGGCTTAACTATTTATATTGATCATGAGAAATATTCTTACAGTTGTTGCTATATGCGCAGCCTCTATGATTTTATGTGCTGAAACATCAGCCCAGTCTGCTTCCGGCACTCTACCGGTAATGTACATAAACGTTTTCAGCGATGAAACGATGACCACACCTGATAACGAAATCATCAACATGAATCTCTCGCATAAAAACTATTTCACTCATGCTGTGTATTGGCTCGAAACCAATGGATGCGCCTGGATAGAGGAACTTGGTGCGAAAAATGTAGGAAGCCGAGAGGCTCCTCTCCCGCTGCAGATTAAAGCTCGTGGAAACTGGACACGAATAGGTTTCTCAAAAAAGCCTTTCAAACTCAAGCTCGACAAGAAAGCGTCACTATTAGGGCTCAGCAAAAGCAAGCATTTCGCACTTCTGGCACACGCCGATGATAATTTCGGATACCTTCGAAATTTCACAGGTTTCCTTCTGGGTAAAAGAATCGGACTACCATGGACACCATCACAACAGCCCGTAGAGTTGGTGATAAATGGCGACTACCGAGGTTTGTATTTCCTTACTGAATCCATTCGGGCAGAAGGTGGTCGTATCGACATCGAATCGCTTGATGACAATTGCCAAGACCCATCACTCGCATCAGGGGGCTACATCGTGGAACTCGACAATTATGACGAGGAGAATCAAATACGACTTGACGAACAGACATGCACATACGTACCTAAGGTTGACAAACTGCGCATCACATTCGACACACCGGAAGTCTATTCCGACCTTCAGCGCCGCTTTATTACTGACCAGTTCACAGCAATGAATAATGCTGTGGGAAACAACTCTAACAATCTTTGGTCTTATCTTGATCTCGATGATGCAGCGCGGTATTATATAGTGGAGGAGATAATATCGCATGTTGAATCCTATCATGGTTCAACTTACCTTTTCCGCAACCGTGGCGACAATATGAAATGGCATTTCTCTCCTCTCTGGGACTGTGGCAACGCATTCAACGGGGCTACCGACAAATTCCTTTACAACAACAGTCCCTATGGAAACACATGGATCCCATCTATGAGGTGCAACAGCAGATTCAACAAAAAGGTCAATGAAACCTGGCTGTGGTTTATGTCGCAGAAATATGAAGGAGTTGATGAGGAGATATCCACCTATGTGTCGCGCATTAAAGCGGCAGCTATTGCCGACCGTAACCGTTGGAAAGACAGGCCGGTGCCCAACGGAGGTCAGCCGGTAGCCGACAATTCTTCCATAGAAAGCAAACGAGACAATGTCTTGAATCACCTTAAGGAAAAGACCCAATGGCTTAAACAATGGTTTGGCGACTACACATCGGGCACATTCACTGAGCCTGAACGCGATACTACACCGGCAGCCCCATTACCGGATTATCTTACATCGGGAATAGAAGATATAATCACAGAGAATCCTGACGACACGAATGAGACGATGTATTTTGACCTTTCCGGCATACGCATTTCCCATCCATCAGAGCCCGGAATCTACATCGAACGAAAAGGCACGCGCCACCGTAAAATATTTTACAACAGACGTTAAAAAGCTATTTTAATCATAGGGCAGCAAGACTGTCTGCCGAAGTGAATGCATCCGGCTCAACCGATAGGCATAATACATAGCGTCCCTTCAAATCTCCTGCAGGCTCCTCAGACAAGCGAACCTTAATGAAATTCCCTTTATAATCACCGCATATTTCAAAAAGAGAGTCGGAAGAACTACCAATAACGGAAAAGGAGACACCTATGTCGTGCATTTCCTGAAGGAGGTTGCCGCAGAATTGTGCTTGGCGGCAATTCATTTCATCGCGGTTCGCAGCATTATATGGAAACAGAAAAAAGAATCCGAAATTAACTACAGAATCGCGCTCTATTGAAGCTATCGCCGAGACATCGGGAACTGTCAGTCCATAATAGCTGAATCGGTATCCGTCAGAGCTGTCGACCCATAGCCCCATATCTTCTTCCGTAGGACGAAGATTAAGCATATTGACGCAATCCTCGCATATCTGTGCCTTACTGCTTTCCGGCGAAAGAACGCCATAAACTTTTGTTATAAGATCTTCGGCAGTAAAATTAACCGGAACATTATTCTGTGAATATGCCGGTGACCAGGCAATTGCAGCCATGGTTACAAACGATATCGCGATGAGAGATTTCATATCTTAAACACAGGAGCTTTATACCCCCTATGCCATCATAACCAAATTCCTGCATAATTTGTTTCAGCATAAATTGTTAAAAAATAGGGATTGGAAGTCGTGACGACTTCCAATCCCTATTTTTTAACAATTAATTGAATATTATTTGAAGCGGCGGTTGCCCTCGAGGACAGGTTTGCCCTCAGCGGCAGCCTGCGCTGCATTATTCTTCTTGCCGCGCGACATGATGGCGTAAGCGATAGGAGCTGCGCAATAGAGCGAGCAGAATGTACCTACAACCACACCGAAGATCATCGCGAATGTGAATGAACGGATTGTGTCACCACCGAGGAAGAAGATGCAGAGAAGCACGAGCAGTGTAGAGAACGATGTCATCACCGTACGGCTCAATGTCTGATTCAGAGACTTGTTGAAAGTCTTGCGACGATCTTCTTTCGGATAGATACCGATCATCTCACGCACACGGTCGAACACAACCACGGTATCGTTGATCTGATAACCGATGATTGTAAGCACGGCGGCGATAAATGACTGGTCGATCTCCATTGAGAAGGGAAGGAAGCCCCAGCATACTGAGTAGAAACCTACGATAAGGAATGCTGTAAGAGCCACCGCGCAAACAGCACCAACAGAGAAGGCAATGTTGCGGAAACGGAGAAGGATGTAAAGGAACATACATACAACGGCGATACCGAGTGCCCAGTAAGCATCACGCTTCATGTCATCTGCCACAGAAGGACCAACCTTCTGGATAGAGATGATACCGTGGCTTTCGTCTGACACTGAGAATGCATCAAGATCCATTGTCTTACCGTTAACTGTAAGTTCGTCCTTAAGACCTTCATAGAGGATTGAGGCAACCTCATTCTCGATACCCTCTGATTCCTCGCTGATCTTATAGTTGGTTGAGATACGGAGCTTGGAAGGATTGTCGATATTGATTACAGCCACAGATACTGTGGGATCATTAGCCTTAGTCTGGAAGAGGTTGAGGAGCTTGTCCTGTAC
>DAWBVG010000420.1:0-2199 GCA_052279865.1 Muribaculaceae bacterium | reverse complement strand
CATAATTGTCAGGTGCGTCGCTGTAGTCTGTCCATTTCGGATAATTCTTACGGAAAGCCTTCATCTCACGATTGTTGGCGAAATAATCCTTTACTCCGTTCATATCCCAAACAAAGAATTGCTTCTCAGGATCATATTCGAAAGCTTTGTGTTGCCATTTGAGATCCGGTCCGTTTACCGACATCACCTCATAACCCGCCGGAGTGCCGTCAGGACAAAGATTCTTCAGACCCGTTGCCCGCGTGCGCCACCATGCTCCACAAGCACCTGATATGTTGTGATCCACAAGATTCTGCTCTTCCTCCGGCATGCGCACAAGACACTGACGATGAGAATGCCCCGAGAATGTATGCACATTCTTATACGGTTTCAATATCGACACAAGTTCGCGGGAGCTTTTCTCCTCAGGTTTAAACCGATAGGAAGTTCCCTCTTTATTTTTCCAACGAAGCAGCGGACAATGCATGCTCACCACCACCGGAGTGTCATATTTAACATTGGCAAGATCCTTGCGGAGCCAGTCGAGCTGCTCCTGAGTGAAATTCTCATGATAGTTGCGGCGCCCCGTGATGCCCGGATAACTCGGAGTCTGGAGAGGATCATTGATATAATCTATATTGTCGAGAAAAACGTAATGCACATCGCCGATATTCTGCGAATAATAGCGCGGACCGAAAGCCTTCTGATATGGAAGAGAAGCGCGGTAATCCACGCCATCTCCGGCAGGTGTGGCACCATCGTTGTCATGATTGCCCATCACATTGTAGAAAGCCGTAGGATAATCGGCTTCATTGAGAGCTGTGCGCAAATCACCTATTCCAAATTCGTGAGCATACCAGTAAAGATCCCACGAGCCGTCACCGAGATTGATTGTGTACACCGGGATGCCTGCGGCATTGAGCGTCTTAACCTCATCCTTGATTTTATCCACATAAGGACCTGAGAAAATATCCACATCATTGCGCTCATTGGCAAGATGAATATCGGCAAGGAAAATTACAGCGTGGTTCTTATTGTCAACCTTTTTCAAACGGAAGTCATGGCGTTCATACTGATCAGCGGGAAGTGTGAAATCTGCCCAGAACTGAGGCATCACATCTTCGCGCACAGCCTCATATCCGGAAGGTATGGTCATGAACACTTGCGGATTCTGTTTCTTCGATTTGAGATAATAGGCACCTTTCTTGTCGGTTTTTGTCACCTCGTAACCATCCGACACGGTTACACCTGCCACTGGTTTACCGTCACACTCCACTGTGCCGGCAACAGTCACGCCCTTTCCCGGCTTCACCAGAAGCTGGGATTTATACACAGATTGCGCACTCATTGCGACAGCGCAACCGAGCGCCGCCGTTAAAAAGGTTAACTTAAAAAGTTTCATCACGAAATTGTTTATAATTGTTATTGTTGCTTTCTGAAAACACTCTGACAAAGTTATGAAATTTTTCTCAAATTTTCAAATGAGTTGAAACTTTCGCGAGAGGGTTTGCGTCTAATGTTGCGATTGATTAATTTTGAAGACAAATCTTCCTCGGAAGAAAAAACAATTAATGATGACCGCAATTTCTATCCCATATGATCCACCGGTGCTGACTGCCGTAAGAGCCGTCGATTCCCTGCTCTCAATGGCGCGGAGCTTCTTGACCTCTTCCACTATGATCCATCGCCCAGCGGTGGATAGCGCGCAGGAAGCCCGCTTCCTCTCCCTTATTCGCCAGGAAGAATCCACGATTTCCGCCATCTGCTTCTCCTACTCATGCTCGATAGCGGAATATGATGACCTCCGGCAAGACGCACTTCTCAACATATGGCGCGGCATGGCAGGATTCAAAGGGGAATCCTCTCCTCGCACATGGATATACCGCGTAGTGCTCAACTCTTGTGTGTCCACGATACGCAAACAGGCGCGCCACAGCCGCGAATCAGAAAGTCTTGACAAGCTATATGATCTTGTCAGCGACGAACCCGCCGAAGACCGCGAACGCATCGAGACTCTGCACCGCTTGATATCGAAGCTCAATGCCGAAGACAAGGCAATAATTCTGATGTGGCTCGACGAAGCCTCCTACGACGACATCTCCGCCGTGATGGGTCTCCCCCGTAACACCGTAGCCACCCGCCTCCACCGCATCAAAGAGAGACTCTCCCGCCAAGCCGCCACCTATTAAACCCCTCCCCATTTAGCCCCCATCCCCATCT
>DAWBVG010000419.1:0-3302 GCA_052279865.1 Muribaculaceae bacterium | reverse complement strand
CTTTAACACCCCTCTCCCTCAATTATCTCCTCATTTTTTATGTTTTTCGACATATTTTGCATAATTTTGCACTCGATACTATGATCCTAACATGTAAGAATTTATTTAGTTAAGCCAAAGGCGAGGTGATTGAGAAGTCCCCTCGCCCAATTTTTATCCCTTATATGCTTCCAAAATACGCCGATTTTTACTAATTTAGTCGCAAAATAGAATCATCAAGGATGGGCACTGTAAACTATTGGATAGTATCGATTGTCAACATAGCTTATGCCATTACGATCATAAGCTGCATTATCGTGGTGCTCAAGGAAAACCGCAATCCTATCCGCTCGCTCTCCTGGGTAATAGCACTTATCTTCCTCCCGGTAGTAGGACTCATCTTCTATCTCTTCTTCGGGCGCAGCCTCAAAGGGGAGCACATGATTTCGCGCCACAACAAACGCCGCATGATCAGCCGCATGGCTCCGCGACATGTCAACCTCGCCAATCTCAATCTCCCCGCTGCAGACAAAAACCTGATAAAACTTGCCCGCAATCTTTCCTCATCATTTTATACCGTCAACAATCGCATTGAGATATTCACCACCGGAGCAGAGAAATTCGCGAACCTCAAACGCGACCTCCGCAATGCACGCAAATCGATATATCTTCAGTATTACATATTCTCAGATGACACCACAGGCGAAGAGATTGCCGATATTCTTATCAGCAAAGCGCGTGAAGGACTCGAAGTCAAGGTCATTTACGACCATGTGGGAAGCTTCTCGGCACGAAGCCGTTTTTTCAAACGCATGGCTGAAAACGGAGTGGAGACACACCCCTTCTTCCGCGTAACCTTCCCCCAGCTCGCCAACCGCATCAACTGGCGCAACCACCGCAAGATAGTAGTGATCGACGGAAAGATCGGATATCTCGGAGGTATGAACATCGCCGACCGTTATCAGAAAGGCACTTCTGAGGGAATCGCATGGCGCGATACCCATTTTCGCCTGCAAGGCGATATAGTGGAGTCACTGCTTTATTCATTCATTGTAGACTGGAATTTCAAGAACAGCCCCGAATCCATTGAATACCCCAAAGTGGAACCGGTAACCATCCGCAACAACGTAGGCATGCAGCTAATCACCTCCGGACCGCTCGATTCCTGGGATAACCAGGCTCTCTGTTTCCTAAAGGCAATCTCAAACGCTACCAAATCCATTTACATCCAGACCCCCTATTTCCTCCCCACCGATGCATTGCAACACGCATTGGAGGCAGCCGCCCTCTCAAAAATAGACGTGCGCATCATGATTCCGGGCAAAAGCGACTCGCGGATGCTCCAATATGCCGGTTTCTCATATGTGACCCAATGCCTGCGTGCCGGGATAAAGGTGTATCTCTACAATCCGGGGATGCTCCACGCCAAAGGAATTATAATTGACGAAAACCTTGTAATCGCGGGCTCCACAAACTTCGATTACCGCAGCTTTGAAAATAATTTTGAATGCAGTCTTATCATTTACGACCGTGAGGTAAACAGCCGCATGCGCGACATCTTCTTCCACGATATGCGCTCCTGCACCAAGCTCACATTCAACGCCTGGCATCGGCGTCCGCTGCTTCAGCGCAGCCTCGAATCGGTGGTGAGACTTGTTTCTCCTATTCTGTAATTTTCGTCAAGCACTGCGCCATCACGATCAAAAAGCACTTTGTGTGGCACTCCTCCGACATCGAACATCGCTGTCAGGCGTCGGTATGTGTCGCGGTCGAGCAGCAGAGTCTCATCACCTTGAAGATACTTCTTCACGACTTCATCATATTTCTCTTTCGGAGTGACATCCTCCCCCGTAACAAAAAGCATCACCCAATCGGGATTGCCACGATATTTCTCACGCACTTCCCGAGTGTCGCGCATCTCACGTATACACGGAGGACAAGTATTGGTCCAGAAATCCATTATAACATGCTTGCCGGCATAAGGAGCAAGAATCTTCTTAAGCATTTTTCCTTCCGGAGTATCTCTCACCTCATACCTTCCGTTCTTGAAGATACGCTTGGCATATCCCTCAACCCCATTTCTCACAAATGCAGCCGGCATATAAGAATTCACCACCGTATCAACTATGGCAAGAGCCTCCTCCACTCCCGATGCACGACTCAGAAGACCACCCGTGCAGAGAGTTCTCGCCACAGCAAGCTGCGCCAGCATCGGCATTCCCTCAACGCCCAAGAAGCGACCCAATTCATCAAAACGCTCCATATATCTCATCACTGCCGTCGTGTAGTCAGATGTTTTCTCGGCATGCATCTCCTTGCCAAGTCTTTTCAAAAGATCAGACATCGCCAGGTTCTTCACCAACCCGCCGGGCCATCTCTGCGACATTAGATAACTATCGTCAACAAGAAGTGCCTCCCGCAAAGGAGCGTAATCCGCTGCCGATTGCGGCTGCAGAAACGCCTCATTCTGCATAAGCCAATAAGCCTTCTGAAACACCGGTGCATTCCCTAAGATTCTTTTTCCAACCTCCGATATCTTCCCCGACCCTAAATAGGCATTCAGTTCTTTGCGCCAGATGGAATCCGCCGCTTCATACAAAGCATATGCCTCAGCAGCCGTAAATGTGGAATCAGACTCTATTCTTGCATTGATTTCATCAAGTGCAGTCATCTTCGGAGCCTCGTTCAACTCCCGGTTCACCGGTCCTAACTCACCGGAAAAGACACAGTCACCCGTCTTGATATCCAATTCCATTGTCAGTTTCTTCCCACCTTCAAGATATATATCCGGAGCCACCACATGGTTTCCCCGAGTCATCACAATCCGAGGCGAGGGAATACGGATCCAGTCATGGAAAGACTTGTCACCGAAATCCGCGTCAAAAGACCGGAAATGCGATTCACCGGTCACGATATCATCCTTGTAAAAAAAGATTGCCCCCGCCAGCCTGTTCATCCTCTCATTCCCAAAACGATCATCATTCACCAGTCTTCCCGATATCTCCGCCAGCCCCGAAGTAAAAAACTCCTCCTCCGAAAGCACAGCCAAAGCCTCCTTCTTCCCCCTGCAGCTGCACAAAACCACAGCCATAACAGCCATCGCCACGAATATCCTATAATTCCTCATATCAAAAAATTTAGAAGCTGTTCAATTCACAAATATACACAAATTTTACTAATTTTGCATCAGAAAGCATTAATTTCGGCACAGGGAATAACCTTAAGTGTAATATCGGAACTATTTGATATCGGAATTATTTGATGCATTAATTAATTTGCGAGTATTATAACTGCGTTTTGCGCGATTAAACTTATAAACTTCA
>DAWBVG010000418.1:0-2242 GCA_052279865.1 Muribaculaceae bacterium | reverse complement strand
CTGTAGAGCCGGATACTACTTTACGCACAGGAAAGGAATGGTCGGGCGTCTGGACGCGCGATGTCAGCTATTCGATCATTCTTTCTATGGCTTACATGCAGCCGGAGGCTTCGATGATATCCCTGATGAAGAAAGTGAATCCGAGCGGTCAGATAATCCAGGATACGGGTTCTGGCGGTGCGTGGCCCATATCGACCGACCGCATGGTGTGGACGCTGGCTGCATGGGAGATATATAAAGTTACGGGCGATCGCAAATGGATTGAGAAGGTTTACCCGATAGTGGCTCGTTCTCTTGAGAAGGATGAGAAAACTGTGATGAGCGAGCGCGGACTCGTGAAAGGTGAAACTTCCTTTATCGACTGGCGTGAGCAGAGCTATCCCCGCTGGATGCAGACTGTGGATATTTCGCAGAGCGAAGCTATGGGCACAAACGTGATGTATGCCGCTGCCCTCAAAGCAGCCGGAGAAATGGCGCAGGTGCTCGGCAAGAAGAAGGAGGCGGAGAAATATTTCGCTAAATCTGACGCTCTTGCCGCCAATATCGACAAGACATTCTGGATGCCTGACAAGGGTTATTACGGAATGTACACTTACGGTCGTGACAACAAGATCCTTAATCCGCGTGCCGAGACTCTTGGCGAAGCCCTTGCCATCCTCTATGACATAGCTCCGCAAGACCATCAGAAATCGATATCTGAGAATAATCCGCACACCCCGTTTGGTCCGGCAATATTCTATCCTCAGATTTCAGATATTCCCAACTATCATAACAATGCCCTCTGGCCTTGGGTGGCCTCCTACTGGACGCTTGCGCAGGCAAAGGCGGGAAACGAGAAAGGTGTGTTGGAGGGAATAGGCTCAGTCTATCGCCCTGCAGCTCTCTTCTGCACCAACAAGGAGAATTTCAACCTCGACAACGGCGATATCTACACCGAGCTTAATTCTTCGAATATGCTCTGGTGTCTTGCCGGAAATATCGCGTTGACTACGCGTGTGCTTTTCGGTATCCATTTCGAGAAAGACGGTCTTGTAATCGAGCCGTTTGTGCCCAAAGCCCTTGCCGGGAAACGCACTCTTGAAGGGTTCAACTATCGCGGTGCGAAACTGAATATCACTGTGGAGGGATTTGGAAACAGAGTTCATGAGCTTATCGTGAACGGTAAGAGCCTTTATCCCGAGAAGGGTAAACTCATTCCGGCAAAGATGCTGAAGAATGGTGGCGATATAATCGTGAAGATGGATAATCAGCCGATTCCCGCCATGAAGCTCAACAATGTGAAGAACAGCAAGGCTCCTCTTACTCCCATTACATGGCTCGCCAATAATCCGGCTCTTGATGGCGAGGGAGTTCCCGTGAACAATCAGCTTGAATGGAATCCTATAGAATATATTGCAAAGTATATTGTGTTGAAGGATGGTAAGCCTGTGGCTGAGACTCGCGAGACAAGCTATGCTGCCGTGACGCCCGGAGAATGGCAGGTTATTGGAGTTTCAGGCAGCGGCGTGCAATCTTTCGCTTCCGAACCGCGTAGCAACCGCCCGGTTACTATTCTGGAATTTCCGAACGAAACCACAGTTTTGAAATCAGGGGAGATCAGTTACAAACCCGCAGAGACTCTTACCGGTTTTACCGGTGTCGGTTTTACAGAGCTTGACAAGACCTCAGCTCCGGCAGAAGTAACAGTTGAGATTCCTGAGACAGGCGTTTACTCTTTCAGTTTACGTTATGCCAATGGTAACGGACCGGTGAATACGGAAAACAAGGCAGCTGTGCGCACCCTTACACTTGACGGCAACAAAGCGGGAACGCTTGTGATGCCTCATCGCGGACGCGGCAACTGGAATGACTGGGGAATGAGCAATCAGATTACCTTACCTCTTGAGAAAGGGAAACATACGCTCGGAATCCGCTATCTTCCCGAGGATGAAAACATGAACATCAACACCAATCACGCACTTGTGGATCATCTGCGAATCGAGCGAGTGAAGTGAAAAAATTTGGTGGATTGAAAAAAAAGTTGTAATTTTGCAGCGGGTGAGTCCTTCACGACCAGCTCCCCGTAAATCCCCCAGGTCCTGACCGAAGCAAGGGTAGCGGGTTGAGCGGTGCGATGGAGTAAGCTCGCCCGCCTGCCTCTTTAGCTCAGTTGGCCAGAGCACGTGATTTGTAATCTCGGGGTCGTTGGTTCGAATCCGACAAGAGGCTCAAAAGAATTTGAACGATTAAAGGCAGATACCTG
>DAWBVG010000417.1:0-3482 GCA_052279865.1 Muribaculaceae bacterium | reverse complement strand
TCCTTACCCTCGGGAAGAGAATCGCCTGTATGCTTAAACACAAACTTAGCCATTTTGGTGGCTTTGTCTTCCATACACTCAAAACCAATCGATCCCCCCTGAGGAGCCAGACGCACAGCCATATTAAGAATATGGTTAGTCAGCATCTCCAAACATTCCTTATCAACCTTGATTTCAAAATCAGGCTGCGGATAAAGCACATTGATATTGATGTTTTTATTCAGTGTTGCCTCTACTCCTGCTATGGAATTTTCCATAAACTCCGTAACGGATATGGTTTGTCGATATTTGCGGCTGTCTTCAAGAGCTATGGAGGATATAAACATCACATCGTTGATAATGTAATCAACCGTTTCTGAAATATTGCCCGGTTTAGGAGGCGCAGTGCGATAAGACTCGTGATAATTCTTATTATCCGTTTTCTTGGCATAGTCATAATACCTGCGTTTTTTTATCGCATCACGCTCGGCGACAAGCGTGTCGACGAATGAAGCGATATCGGTAGTTGTCCTCCGATATCTCGTCCAAAAGAATAGAAATGCAACAAGCAACCCGGCAAATGCAACCCAGCCTATAATCACAAACATCATGATACGACGCGTAGCTTGAATTTGTTCATTTTTATTCTCAAGTTCGAGCTCTGCATTCTCTTCGCGCAAGGCACTGACATCATATCTTATTTGGAGCTCATTGTACTTCTGTTTGGCAGCTGCCGTACTGATCTCACGATTTATCGTATCCAGTTCCTGCCGGGCAAGGTCCTCGTTAGTTTTGTCTCCGATTGCAGAAGCTGCCTCTATAAGCATCTCAAGCATACGTTTGCGAAGAATATGTGAATCCTCTATGCTCAACTGTCTGCGAATATAGGGAATCGCCTCTGCGTAGCGTTTGTTTTTCATAGCATGATAAGCCGATGCCCTTCGATTATATTCCATTGTTGCTTTGATATCCTCATTCTTCTCAGCAAGACTCAATATTTTACTATACAATTCGTTTGCTTCTTCAAGGCTCAGCACCTCATAATTGCTAAGCATACGACGATAAATTATAAAGCGGTTCACATCAAGGTTTCGATATTTTCTACCCTGTGCCTTATAACTCTTTTCAAGATTATTTATCTCCTTCAGAAGGAGTTTATCAGCAGCAATTGCCTTTTCATGATTACCGGTTACAGAATATATATTGGCGCATTCCGTATGATATATATTCTTTAATGCATAATTGTCAATATCCGATTCTTGTATCAACTTTCCAAGATCATCCAGATATCCTACAAGAAGATCACCTTTGGCAAAAACGCTTAAATATTCACATATCGTAAAAAGACGTTCTATCTTTCCATATTTATCAAGTTTCTTGTCTTCGTGCACAATTGTGCGGGCGATACGTTCCTGTCGCTCTTTCTCAGATATATTGCGTGCTGATGCCGACAAACGTCGTAGTCTCACAAATAGCTCTGTTTCTTTTTTCTCTTTGGTATTAGGCAACGACTTAAGACTTGACTCTATATGAGCCAATATCGAATCATTGGAATTTACATTTGCCATTTGGCGCGCCATGTCAAGTCGGACCGCAACATCTCCGCTACGTGCCGCAACCTCATCAAGCTCTTTACATACCGACATGTAATCTTTACGGTTTGACAAGTCAAATATGTCATAAAGAATTTTTATCGAATCCTTGTGGGTATCGGTTTCTGCCAGTTCCTGACGCAACTTTTCTATTTTGGCTTTCTTTTCAGGAGTAGCATTGCTCGTCAATGACAGTAAAGTAAGCGCAATTAAAACGAGAATAAATCTTTTCATAAAAAAACTGTGGATAGGAATCTTATTACCCACAGTCACAAAATTACACAAATTTTACTCTATTTGCAAAATTTATTTAAATTTTCGCTCCGTGGAGCACAAGATATTCATTCACTCACAAGACGCATGTATCGCATTATTTAATGAGTGACAAGTTTTTCAGGCGAGCTCACCGAATGCCGTCATAAATCAGAACGCGAAGGCGCAGAGGCATCATGCGATGCTGACAGAGGCACAGAGTTTGAGGCCCTTCGCTCCTTGGCGTCTAAATAATTAATTATATAAAAACCAGCCTATTTAAGCATTTATAAAGAGGAACGGCAGCATCGGCTGTCGCTCCTCTTTTAGATTAGTGATAATAGTTATTATCAGAGTGTATTATTTATTGTGGTTATAATGAGGATTAGAGGATAACCTTGCGAACAGAAGTACCCTGACGCATGATGTAGATACCTTTCTCCGGGTTCGTAACCTTCACACCCTGCAGGTTGTAATACTCAACAGGCGCATCGCTGTTGTCAACAACGATAGTCTCAACAGATGTCTCACCTCCTTTTTTAACATACGTAATCTTCAATTGCGGTTTAAGATCATCAGCGGCAAAAGTATATTCATTCTCCTTACCACTATTTGCTATAATATCCTTTGCTTCTTTAGTAGCTATTCTTATAGCATTATTTCCAGCCTGTTCCTTTGAAAGAAGAATTGTAAATTGAGTAGGATCTTCTTTAGACTTAAGATAATTTGTTAAATCAACCATATTAGTCCATTGAGAAGCATCGCAATACTGCGCATCAATTCCTTTTGTATCCCACATTGAGCGATCGCCTTGTCCTTTTGCCTCAAACGTTGCAACTGGAGCTGCCTTCCCATTAAAAATGGGTTCTATCGTAGCGGATGTACTATTCCAAGTTTCATCATCTGTAATTGTTGAGGGATAGTCATATATTTCAATAGTTCTATTACCTTTTATTTGTGTAGAAACCAGTCGCAAAGTAGCACTTGTAATTTCATAATCACTTGATTTAAGCTCTGTTGGCAGATTATTAAAGCTCATAAGTCCATAGAACTGTGCATCACGAGTGCCATCATTTTCCGTCCAATAAATTTCCATATTATCATTGCCACCATATTTATTTCCGGCGGCATTGCTCCTCACGAAGGTATCGGAAGATGGAGAAAAAGTATCTGAAGAAGTATCTGAATCAACAGTAAACACAACAGTCAATATAGGAGTCAATTCTTCTGAAGTTGCAGTAAATTCAGAATAATTCGAGTTAGACATTCCCACATTCTCTTTTGTATAGAATTTAATCGAATTATCATTAGCTTGGGTAATAAGAAAATTAACTCGACTTGTGTTAGGGGCTAACATTTTGAAATATGACGTAAGATCAAGAGTATTTGTCCATGCTTCAAGATTTCTGTTTTGCTCATTGATTCCATTATCAAAAATAGCCTTGTCATTCTGTCCCTTTACAGAGAATGTGATTATTGGTTCTGATTTTAAAGCCTCATCAATATAAGAAGCTTGTTCGCTATATTTTGCATTATCATTAAAGTTATTTCCAAATGCACGTAGATACACCTCCCCTCCTTTCTTATTACGCTCAGTAACGAGAACGAGGGTTGCTTCTTTAACCTTCATTCCATCTGGAATTGCAAAATTGAAACCAA
>DAWBVG010000416.1:0-2438 GCA_052279865.1 Muribaculaceae bacterium | reverse complement strand
TCATACCAGCACATGAAGTCCATGCGCACGTAATCCACCCCTAAGTCATGATAATGCTTGAAGAAGCCGTCTATATATTCGCGTGCCCCGGGATGATCCGTGACAACCCATGTAAAATCAGCTCTGTCTGTGACCGATGGGTAAAGTACCTTATCTTGTGCATTGCGTGTCAGCGAACGTAAGGTATAATTGGTTCCGGGAACTTTACTGTCCAAATTTCCCTTAATCCATAGCGGATTGTCATAAACACCTACCTTCAGTCCTTTCTCTTTGGCACGGCGTACAAGTTCCTTAAGAGGCATCGAGCCATAGTGCGACATGTATCCGCTGCCGTCGCGTGAGAGCTGAGGCAGGAAACCGTCGGTGCATATCATGTCGTAACCATAGGGCTTGAACTTAGTCGCCATCATGTCGATCACGGCATCCCATTGGTCGGAAGTAAGGTCCATCTCATGATAAGGCACTCCGGCAATCTCCATCTCACGGGCATATTCATAGACTGTCCAGTAAAGGGGAGCCTTGTATTTATGAATATCGCCGGGCACCGGCAATGCGGGAAGCTCTGGAGTTGGCTCCGGAGTGGGACCTACGGGTCCATCCTCCTTATTATCTTTACAGGAACCGGTGAAGGCTATGACCCCGCAAAAGCCAATCATTGCTATTCTTTTTAATAAATTCCTAATTTCCATGTTGTTATATTTTATATCAATATTTTGAAAACATTGCAGGAGATGCCCTCGTCCCGACATTATGCCGAGACAAGGGAACATTTCTGTTAACCTAAAACTACCTGCTTTTCAGTTCTTGAATATCATAATCCGAGATAAGTGGTGCTGAAAGTCCAGTTTCGCAAATCGAACACAAGCCGATAATTGCCAGAATCTTTTACAGCCCATTTAAGGTCTTCACCTTCGGGATAAAGCTGGAAGGGGTCATTGTCGATATTGACTTTACTTATGGGGGAACCGGCGGTCAGAGGACGTATACATGGAGCTCCCCAGTTTCCCGGAGTCAGATATGCCTTCATCTCACCTCTTGTCAGGTTTCCCTCGTAGATGAATACCAAAGGATCTTCATCGCTGGGGGTCAGAAGATACGGGCTATCTATGTTCCATCCTACAGGTGTGGCGTCACCAACAATATATAGGGTGGAGGTCTTGATAGGTATGTTTCCCTCTATTACTATGAGATCCCTCTCTTCATCGCAGCTTGTCGTGAACAGCCCCATGACAGCTATTGCCGCAGTTGCTACTAATGATGTTAATTTAAATATCTTCATTTCGTTGATTTCGTTGTTAGTTACTCAATTTTGGAGCTTAGGAGCTATTTAATTATAGCCTGGATTCTGTTTGAGCGCGGGATTGGTTGTGATCTGAACGCGCGGCACAGGATATATCTTGGCATGATCGTCGACATCCGGATTCTTGTCCCACCATTTGCCAGTGCAAAATTTTCCGAAACGGATCAGATCTATGCGGCGACGTCCTTCCGCAAGGAACTCGCGTCCCCATTCGTCAAGCATCTCATCCATGTCAAGAGTTACGTTTCCTTCGGGGGCATAAAGCACATGGCTAAGCATTGCCTTGGGGTAGTAACGACGGCGCACGCTATTGAGCAGCTTGCCGGCTGCAGGGGCGTCACCCTTGCGCAGCTTACATTCAGCAAGCGCATATATAATCTCCGGCAGACGGATTTCTGCAAAATCACCTTCCCCGGCACCCGGGTCGTTGTCGCTATACATAGGATACTTTACTGTGTACCATCCGGAATTGTAGTCACCGGTGGTCATGTTGCTGGTTGCTGAAGTGAGCCATTTGTCTTCCTTCATGCTGTGGAACTGTCCCACGGCATCACGGATGCAAAGAACATAAGGAGTCTCGGGAGCTGTCAACTTGCGTTTTATTCCATTCTGTGTATACTCCAGATTGCCGAAAAGGAACATGCCCTCGCGTTTGCCACCTCCAAGGTTCTTATATTTCGTCAGACGGACATCACCCGGATACTTCCTGAATTTCTGCACTGTCATGCCGAGTTCAAAATCGTAAAGCTTACCGGTCGGATCATAACTTGGAGAACATACGAACTCTCCGTTGTGTCCGCCATGTTTCACCTTGTAATCGTTGAAGAAAAGTTCCGAATTTGAAGGTACACCCCAGTTGTAAAGCTGGTGATAGTGCCAGCTTGTATAATTACAAGAACCGGAGAAAAAGAAGACCAGCTCATCGCATTTGTCGTTCTCGGAGTCAAACGGTGCATCCCAGCGGTCGTCAACCTTATAGGCGCCATATACACCGTCAACAATATCCTGCGCAACCTTCTCGCAATCTTCGAGGCGATCAACGCCTATCCATTCTTTTGCATTGAGATACAATCTGACAAGCAACGCAGCTGCGCCACCCTGAGTCCAGAGATTGGCATATCTGTCTCTTATACACATC
>DAWBVG010000415.1:0-5089 GCA_052279865.1 Muribaculaceae bacterium | reverse complement strand
CTCATATTCCACGTCTTCAGTCAGGTCGGCAGTCTCGTATCGTGGAAGATTGATATCGTGTAGTATTGTATCATATCCCCATGCATGTCGGAAGAAATCTGTTACCATTCCGGAAGACGCATATACGTTGCGTATCGCGCTGGAAAGTATCTCTAATGACTTCCGCGAGATATATTGGGTCTCTCGTAGATCTCTTTCAATAAAGTCTTCCGGAATTGCGGATTCAGACATCAGAAGTCGGTCGCGTTTGCCTCGGGATATTTTATTGTTTTTATATAGATCCTCAATCCTGTCGAGATATGAATTGAATTCCTGCTCGCCTCTTGTCTTCATGAAGTCGAACGCTGTCTGAGCACCCTTTGCAGCATTGCATTCGCGGCAGGCGCAAACCTTATTGGTCAGGCTGTCGTCAAATAATTTTGAACGCGGAATTATATGCTCGATGTCATATCCGTGACCTTCAATGAATTGATAAGGAGTGATTTGTTTGCCGCAATACATGCACCGATTGTCGGTTTCCTTTAGCATCTTCATTTTTTGTATGCGTCTGCGAGTTGGAAGAATATTTAATTCTGCGATCTCCTCCGCAAGAGCTTTGTTCTCCCGCTCGAGTTTGGAAATATTCTGAGACATTTTCTCGCGACCTTCCTTATCTCTTTTGAGTTCACGGGCAAGTTCTACGCGCACTTCGTCTATTTCTCCATATTCATCAATAATGGCATTGACAACATTAATTGTCTGGTTGAGAATTTTTTCTACCACAGGTTGCCTGAGATCTCCTTTGTGGAGAGGAGTGAGATGGTGTTGCAATTCGCGGTTCTCGTTTTCCTCCTTTGTGAGACTGTTGCTGTGATTTTTACCAAGAATTGCGCAGGCCTCACTGTACATCAACCCTTTCTTAAGCAATGGTATAAGTTTGCGGATAAATTTAGCTGACTTATTCGCATAACCGGCTTTGACGAAATCAAGAGCATAAAGATTGTTTAATGTCTCTTCATCTTCAATGCCAAATTTTTCAGTAAGCACCTTAAACAGCTCATCCTTGTCATTAATGGAATAAAGTGTATGCCAGAGCATATATAGAGGTTGCTGAGTGCAATCGGACTTTATTCGTGTGAGAACTTCGCCCGTTTCTTTATTTACATCCGGATTGGAGGCAGGAATCTCTTCTGAGATATTAAAACTCAGTAAAGATTTTTTGTCGGGATGGCTTCCGAGAGCCTTTGCTATTTGACACCAGGTCGTATTCCCCTGAATCCCTTTGCCAAGTGCTTTGTCTGATTTAAACCCATCCTCGGATGTCAACCCCAATATTTTCATGAGGTCTTTCTCCGACATTTTCTCATGTGTGTTGAGAAAGACAAAAATTCGTTCTCTTTCTTCATCTGAAAACTTATATTCAGGCATAAGTTTTCGTAAATCTTTAGGAGCGCACTCCGGATCGTCAAAGAGAGAAGGTGCAATATCAGTTTTCTTGTTTCTTCTTCGAGAATTGACGAGTTTAATATTATTGATTGCTTCGTAGATTCGGCAAACCTGGGCTAAAGGAGATGTGCGAGGGGTTACCTTGGGTCCGTTTTCAACTTTTTTTCCTGCTTTATTAAGGAATTCGTGTTTTTCGAAGTCGCAGAAAGACACGAGGTTTTTGCAGGATTTAAGAGGACGTTGATAAAAGATCACCTGTTTTATTGCATTTTTATTTTCTTCGGTCAATATATCCGGGTAGAATTCACTTTGAACCTTAAGGATGCGGTTTACTTCCTCCTCGTAAGCAATACGTGGACACACTTTCTCTTTTATGCGATAAGTGTAGAATCTTTTGCCATGGGGAGTGATGACTTCAGAATCTTTGAGTTTATCATAAAAATACTGACCAACAGTTTTACCGCTATTTTGAATCTCCGAATATCTGTCGTTTATTTTTGCAACATAATCTGTTTGCTTTGAATCACCGAGGTCGGATTTTGCATGTTTGTATCCACGCCGATGATTGATATGCAGCAGTACGCAGGCAAGTTTGTCCAGTGGAAGTTTTATACCGGGAGTTGCAGCATCAGCTCTTGATTTCCATATTTCAGCCGGGCTGGCAGGAGATGGCTTGAAATCCGAGTCAATTATTCCAATCTCGCTCATCAGATTCTTTAGTTGTTCACGATGTAACTGAAATCGGTCTAAATTCCTTCTCATCTGTCGGCATCGTGTGCGTTCTGTACATGGGCTTTCTCCTTTCCCCTTGGAGAAGTCGGCGGCGGTAGTGTCGTTGCTATAGGGGATGATGCGGCTACCCAATCCTAATATTGAGACGGGATTATTGTCGCTGTCTGTCTCAATTAAAGCCCATCCAATAGAAGTTGGTCCGAGGTCAAGTCCAAGTATTTTCATAATAGAATCCGGTATATGGTAGGTTACTCTAATATATTCGTTGAATCCCTAAATATAAAGTTATAATTCAGGTTTATATGCAAAAATATAAAATTTTTAATATTTAATTGCAAATTTCTGCATAAAATTTGCAATCTTGATTATTTTGATGTATTTTTGTTGTGCAAAAATAATTGAAGCAAATCACAATAAGGATTATTCCGTTGTGAAAACATCTGGAGAGGGAGAACTCAAGGGTTTTCTCTCTCGTCTTTTTTGTGGAGGTGGCAGTGGGTGAGGGCGCCGGAGGAGTCGCGGAGGTGGAAGCCATTGCCTTCGCAATGTCGCCAGAAGGAGCAGTCTTCACAGATGCCGATCTTCATCCAGCTGCGGTCGCGATATTGCTGATAACGGTTCTCCCATACTTTCCAGAAGTCGTCTTTGTAGATATTACCCTGTCTGTAGTCTGCCCTGATGCTGGGACAGGCGCCAATGCCTCCGTCAAGAAGTATAGAGCCTACACTTATTCCAGCCTGGCAGTCGAAAAAGTAATCGCGTACCTCTCTTTCATAACCTGCCAGAAAACCTTCGCAACAGAAGGATGGGTGAATGCGTCCTTCCTTGCGGGTGTCACTGATGAATTGCATCAGAGTATCGAACTCTTTCTCCGTCAACTCAAACTCGGAGTATGCCGCTGCTCGTCCGGATGGGAAGATAGTGAAAAGTCGCCAACGTTTTACACCGGCATCTATCAGCAATTCTTTGATTTCCTTGAGTTCACATAGAGATTTGCGGTTAACGCAAGTCACTACATCAAAGTTTATATCTTTGACTGGCGCAGCTATTTTAATTGCATTGTATGCCTTCTGAAATGAATCAGGATGATTCCGCATCCAGTTGTGGGTTTCTTCAAGTCCGTCAAGACTGATGGTTAGATTGTGGAGCCCAGCCCTGCGTAGGCTTTCGAAGCGTTCATTGGTGAGAAGAAGTCCGTTGGTTACGATACCCCATGGGAACTGACGTTTGTAAAGCTCTTTCCCTACGTATTCAAGGTCTTTGCGCACCAGCGGTTCGCCACCGGTAATCACAATGTTCACTTTGTGGGGATCAATATGGGGGATCAGGGAGTCTATGACCGTAAGGAAATCTTGTGAGGGCATATCCGGCAAAGATGACGAACTTTTACAATCACTTCCGCAATGTCGGCAAGAGAGATTGCATCGCCATGTGCATTCCCAGAAAAGTTGCCGGAGAGGATGCTCTCTCCGGCGTTCAAGTTTTATCTTTCGATTAAGCTCAAGTGCAATTCTTTGTTTTAAAGAAAGTGACTTCATTGGTTGCCCTTTTTCTGTTTCAATGTAAAATTAGCCGAGGCATCTGCATGTCCTGAGCTCCAGGAATCTTTGTCGTTTTTGTCTTTCACGTAATTCAGGTTGATTATTACTGAATCGGCTTCCAATGTGGGATCGTCAGGCAGACACACTACTTTCATCTTGTCAAAAGATGTTTCTTCACCTTGGAGAGTGTACGCACCATCAGCATCGGTAGTTACTGATGCTGTAGAATATACTCCGGAATTTTGATTAGGGGGAGTGATTCGTACAATGGCATTGGCTACTTTAGTTCCATCTTGAGTAGTAACTTCTCCTTTTACCTCAAAAGATCCGGTTGGAGTGCCATACATACATTCCGGGTCGGACGAGGAACAACTGAATCCAAGCAGTGCAAGACACGCTGCGCAGATCCTCGATACGAAGGTTGAAAATTTATAAGAGAGAGCTTTCATGTTATAAAGTATTATAGAATTTTATAAAACATCTTTAGCGTAATTTGCCCCACCAGCGGTCGAAGGTGCGGGGACAGACTTTGCGGAGGGATTCTTCGTCGTCTTCTTCCCATTCGAATTCCATTTCGGGACGTTCTTCCTGCCGCCAGCGGTATCTGTTTACTGCACGGTCGTAATAGTCGCTGTCATTGTTGCGGCGGTTGAGCAGGTCTATTACCACATAGTCTGCCTCTTCATCTGTCGGATCTTCATCAGGTAATTCTGCGAACACGTCACAAAGAGAGTCGGCATTCTCCAAAGCATTGTAAAATACTTTACGCCCCTGCGTAATGAGCCAGTAGCGGAAATAGTCGAAGCTGTCATCCCCACAGCCGCCGCGATAGATATAAACCGCAGCCCAGAGATCCTGGCGGTATGACATGTCGCAGAAGTGTTCCCACCAATATCTGAAACCGAACAATTCATCTTCCGAAAGGGGGGATAGCTTTTCATAGAGATCATCTGCCGATTGTGATTCACCGATCAGATTCCAGAATTTTTCTTCTGTCAGTAACGTGGTGACATCTTTCTTTTCTGATTCGGGAATTTCAATCTCCGGTTTGTTTGCCTTTACGGTCGGTTCGCTCGCCTTCATATCAGGCTTGAAAGCCATTTCTTCCTTATCGGTTTTATTAGAAGTGCAGAAGAAATTCTTCAGCCTTTTAAACAGTCCGGGTGTTTGATCAGTCATGTTATTATCGTTTATTGGTGAATATTCTTCTTGGTTCCAATATGTTTCAATAATTGGATATGTTTCAACAATTGAATCAACCGCCCCAGGGATCAGATTGTCCGTTTGGAAACCGATGAATGGAAGCAACGTCAAACATATTGTGCAAATATATAACATTTGGTTGTAGATTCCAATAAAATTGCTAAGAAACTGTTTAAATTTATTTTCGA
>DAWBVG010000414.1:0-1135 GCA_052279865.1 Muribaculaceae bacterium | reverse complement strand
TCTATCATCTGAAACTCATATCCGACACCTATTTTGGTCGCTCCGGTTGTTTTGAGGAGTCGATCATAAAAACCTTTTCCTCTACCCAACCTATTACCTTTCTTGTCATAAGCAACCCCGGGCACTACAATCAGTTCGATATCTTCCGGATCTATGGTGTTATTGCCTGTCGGTTCCTCTATATGAAAGGCTCCAAGTTCAAGGCGACTTTCATCATATGGTAAAATTTCAAGATTCACGCCATTTACTCTCGGAAGGTAAAAATGTTTCTTGTCTCGCCACTTTGCAAGAAACCCATGCGTTGATAATTCATCAGGCAAAGAATGATACATCAATATGTTACTTGCCATAATGAATGCAGCGCTTTTTTCGAGCTGTGCAAACACCTCTTCCGCTGCAGCAATGCGTTCCGATTCAAGAAGCATTGACTTCATTGCCTTGATTTTTCTTCTTATTTCATTCTTTTCCATAGTATTATTTTTATTCCCGCATGATGACTAACGTCACCATGCGGAATGATTAATCTTTTATGTCAATAGGAGATTCCCCTTCTTCGAGAATCTTTACTGCCTTAAGCACAGTAGGATCTTTCTGATTCAATATTTCAAGGAAAGAATTGAATCCTATCAGATCTCTTGCTATGACCGCCTTCAGTTGATTCAACAGAAGATCGCGAGACTTATTTATATAATACCACCGTGCCGGCAATCCATTGTTTGCCGCATATGTCACAAAATTATTGAGAAGCATATTGTCGCGAGGCATTATTCTGGAGAGTTCTGTCATCGTGTTCTTCCCTTTAAGCATCGGACGATATGTTTCTGCAAATTCACCGGCATAACGCTGGATAAGTCCACGGTTAAGAGCTTCAAGATAATAGGATGTATATCCCGTAGTATCTTCCGGAACAAAGATATCAGGCATTATGCCCCCACCACCATAGACTGTTCGTCCATTGGGTGTTTTGAAAATTTTGCTCTTATCCATTTTGACCGAATCTTGAGAATAAAACTCCCCATGATTGTATCGGTCAAGGATATCCAATTCATATTTTCCGTCACGTCCTCGTTTATACTCTTTCTGGATGCATCGTCCGGAGGGTGTATAATATCGCGCCACTGTCAATCGCATGCCG
>DAWBVG010000413.1:0-2272 GCA_052279865.1 Muribaculaceae bacterium | reverse complement strand
GTCGAAACTATTAATTATTAACCATTAATTATTAATTACATAGGTTAACCATTAATTATTAATTTTAAAGAATGACCTTGCTTGCCTTGCCATTGACAACGCGAACATAGATACCTTTCTCCGGCTGACCCTTGACCTCGCGTCCCTGCATATCGAACCAGCGAACCTCACCAGCACCCGCAGCCTCGATCTCCTCAACACCAACAGTAAGCATAGAGATTTTATACTGGGCAGCCTCGCTGTGTTTACCCGTATTGGAATCACAAGCAAACACCTCCAGAGTCTTGCCGTCATGTTCAGTTCCAAGGTTCAAACCATTCTCCTTATCATAGAGCTCATATCCATCATGATTATCTGCGGTTTCATCAAGAGCGACAGCCTCAGGCTTCTCCGTATTATCTATAAATCTATAATAGAGATTGATATGATCCTCAACATCTGCAAACTTTATATTCATTGAACCCTCACCGGAAATAGTATTTCCGCTCACCTTATCCGCATGCTCAGGATGAATCTCCGGCATCGCAGGAGCCTCCGGCTCAACTACCACATGCTCCCAAGTCAATGTGATCTTGCTAATATATTGAGCGTTTGCATTGCATCTAATACCTATAAACGCATAATTATCTTCAATTTCAGCTGCAGTCAAGGCTCCCTTCGTGAGTGATGCGATATTTGTACCCCTTGTTGCGGTTGAATACAAGTCAGATGTTGACGTATAGCTATTATTACCGTAAACATCAATTTTTCTATTGTCAGCGGTATTGCTATGCCATTCTATTTCAATCTTACGCAAAACATACCCATTATTATTAGAGGAAACTATAATTCCAGAATTATCCGACGCCCTCATCTGTATAGTACCAGCATTGGCTGCCGAGCCGGTTGGCAAACCAAAGTTTCCCGCATAAGTAATACCTGTTTGAGGCGCAGTATAAGTATAATTCTTGTATAATGATGAACCTGCATCTGTCGTTACAAATTCAGAATCGGGAGTTAAAATATCTGTCACAATAGCAGGCTTCTCATTCATTATATTCAGGATATATTCAGCTTTGGCTGCTTCATATTCATCATTTCCAGCGAATTCTGCAGTAATGGTTGTTTCACCGGCTAAAAGAGGTGCAACTGTTCCATCGGCAGCAACAGTAGCAATCTCAGGATTTGATGAAGTATAAGAAATTCCCCCAAGTTTATTCGGATTTAAGAGTTCAGGAGCAGAGAATTCAGATATAGCATCAAGATAAGCTGTTGCGGTAGCCTTTGAGAAAGAAATGCCTGCCTCGCGTTTTGCAACATCAATATCGTTAAGTATCAATTCTTCACTTACCAAGTCACCAGCTGTTGCTTTTGCTGTAATATTATAAATGGCTGCTTTATTCAATTTAATAGGCGTGTCATCATATTCTTGATTCTGAATATTGTAATCTCCTCCGACTAAAGAATAAGTAATCTTTGCACCTTCCGTGTTGCAAGAGAAAGTCAGCTCATCATTGACAAAAAGCTTGTCGTTGCCGACAACAACCTTGTCTCCTACCTTAGCCACAGGAATCGCACATTTAGGCTCCTCTGGGTCTGTAATACCTTCTCCAAATTCAACTGCAATAGAATGGATGTATACACCTCCATTAGAGCTAGTGCTAGTCGAGCTATTTGTAAATTTTAAAACAAATCCATCCTGTTCAATGACTTTTAATGATAAATTATCGAATGTCACGTCTCCGAAAGATCCTGCTATATTTTGAGCTTCACCAACTTGTAAATTATTCACTAACAAAGATACACTTGTATTCGCATTTTTATGCCTTTTACAATTTATTGTAACCTTATTAATAGTTTTATCTTTAAAACCATCAGTTGAAAATGTCAAAGTAGAGATTGGAGCGCTATTTGAGCCAAAAACGAGACTAATAGGAGCATTCCCATCTCTTGAAGAATATCTATTGCCTTTTTGGACTTGATGATTAATACTCCACTTCATACTATTTAGAGTTAAATCAAAGGATTCCGTTGTTTTAGAAGATACGTTTTTGTCACATTCCCAAGAATAGGAATCTGCTGCTGTCGAGGCGAAGGCCGTGGTCAGCAGAAGAAGTGTTGATAGTAAAAACTTTCCCATAAGTTATTGGGCGATGGGAAATTATTATTATCTTAGCGGTGGAAATCGAATTGTGTGCATTTGAGAGCGAAAAAACTTGGATGGAAAAGCTTAGGAAAGCTGTCAGGCGAAGCCGGTTGAGTGAAGGCACCTTGGTGCCCCGTATGCCGTCGC
>DAWBVG010000412.1:0-3389 GCA_052279865.1 Muribaculaceae bacterium | reverse complement strand
CTTTACTACCAATGTGGACCGCAACGTAAATGTGGCTCCAGCTCCGAAAAAATCGACACTCTGCTTTCTGCGTCAGTTTGCAAGAACTTACGCCTCCCTTTCGGGCACAGCCTTTTCGACGATGAGTGTCAATTGAGACTTCAAAGTATCACGGACTCCGGTAAAACAATCGGAGTCCGAATTTTTTTATTACAAAATAGCGGTAATCTATCAGTTCTAAAAAGAATTTTTTATAAATTTGCATTTTGGAAAATTTTTGACTACTTCAACAACATTATGGAAGAAATCATAAAGGAAGAGGAAACCCTCGGAGAGGGTGGTCTCAATTTCATAGAGCAGGAGATCAAAGCCGACCTTGAGGCAGGTAAAAACGGAGGGCGATTGAACACCCGTTTCCCACCGGAGCCAAACGGTTATCTTCACATCGGACACGCCAAGGCTTTCATTATGGACTTTGGCGCGGCAGAGAAATTTGGTGGCACCTGCAATCTTCGATTCGACGATACTAATCCTCAGAAAGAGGATACAGAATATGTGGAAGCCATTAAGGAAGATATCCACTGGCTCGGTTATGACTGGGAAGACCGTCTTTATTATGCCAGTGATTATTTCCCACAGCTTTATGATCTCGCCGTGCGCCTGATAAAAGAGGGTAAGGCTTATGTGGATGAGCAGACCAGCGAGCAGATTGCAGAGCAGAAAGGCACCCCCACTGTGCCGGGTAAGAACAGTCCGTATCGTGATCGTCCGATAGAGGAGAACCTTGAGCTTTTCGAAAAGATGAACGCCGGAGAGTTTGAAGAGGGATCGATGGTGCTTCGCGCCAAGATTGATATGGCAAGCGACAATATGCATTTCCGCGATCCTATCATGTATCGAATCATCAAGACTCCGCATTGGCGCACAGGTGACAAGTGGAAAGTTTATCCGATGTATGATTTCGCTCACGGACAGAGCGACTATTTCGAGGGTGTTACCCATTCTATCTGCACGCTGGAGTTCGTGCCTCACCGCCCGTTGTACGAATATTTTGTGAAGGAGCTTGCTGATGAATCATATTGTCCTCGTCAGATTGAGTTCAACCGTCTTAACCTCACATATACTGTGATGAGTAAACGTAAGCTTCTCCAGCTTGTAAAAGAGGGGCTTGTGAATGGTTGGGACGATCCCCGTATGCCGACATTGCGCGGCTTGCGCCGTCGCGGTTACACACCGTCTTCAATCAAAGATTTCGTGAAGAGAATCGGCTATACTAAATATGAGGCGCTTAACCACATCGAACTGCTGGAGCATTCCGTAAGGGAAGATCTCAACAAGACAGCAACACGAGTAAGCGTGGTGCAGAATCCGGTAAAACTTATCCTTACAAACTATCCGGAGGATAAGACCGAGATGATGGTGATGGATAACAATCCCGAGAATCCAGCGGAAGGTACTCATGAAATGCCATTCAGCCGTGAACTCTGGATCGAGCGAGAAGATTTTATGGAAAATCCTCCTAAAAAATTCTTCCGTCTTTCTCCCGACAAAGAGGTCCGATTGAAAGGAGCATACATCATCAAGTGCACAGGAGTGAAGAAAGGGGAGGATGGCGAGATTGAAGAGATCTACGCTACATACGATCCTGAGACAAGAAGCGGACTTCCCGGTGCTGACCGCAAGGTGAAGGGAACGTTGCATTGGGTGTCTGTGCCTACGGCGACAACTGCTGAAATTCGTGATTATGACCGTCTCTTTACAGTGGAGAATCCGAGTGCCGAGGAGGGAGACTTCCGTGATCTGTTGAATCCCGATTCACTCAAGATTCGCGAAAGTGTCAAGATCGAGCCTTGGCTTGCTGAAAGAATCAAGGCAGGCGATCATTATCAGTTCCAGCGTTTGGGATATTACGTGGTAGATAAAGACTCAGCTCCCGAGCATCCCGTCTTCAATAAGACTATCGGTCTGAAAGACACCTGGGCAAAGGAGATGAAGAAAAGCTGATATTTTATAAGTTAAAATATGTTAAACGCGGATTGCGACTCGTCATAATCCGCGTTTTAGTGTTATATTTGCAGTGCTTTCGAAGGAAAGGACCGCAACTACGGGGGGGTAACTGGCTTTGACAGCGTGTAGAAGCGGCAGGTAAGCATGCAGAGCTTTGGCGTTTAAGCTCTATAATAACAAAAGCGTCGACCTATAATTGGCGAAAATAACAATTACGCTCTCGCTGCGTAACCTGAAGTACAGTAGGGTTCCTTTATTCGCTTCAAAGTGAGGTGAACGAGACATCTCCCCATTGCCCCGTTCCGAGACGTTTGGATAAGGAGGTGCAGAGAAATTCGGAAATAGGAGTCGCGGAGTTCCGACGCGATTCCGAGATTTAGGAACTAAGGGCAAGATTGGCTGTCGTGGGCCTGTCTTGTCATGAAAACCAATCCACAGACTAAGCATGTAGAAAGCTTGTTGATTCCGCGTTTGGACGAGGGTTCAATCCCCTCTACCTCCACCAGATAAGTGTATGATTATCATAATTTTATGTTAATCAGACACTTATTTTTTTTATCGTTGCTTGTTGAAAGCAGCCTCCCAATGACGAAAAATTGCGGATTGCAGTTAGTTGAAATTTCATGCTTGTAATACACTTTAAGTATATTTGCACGTGATATTTTCAACTCAAGAGTTTGATGGTACAAACTATTTTAGTGTCAAGGTGAATTTACAGTGTATTTGTTAAATTTAGTAGTTCCTCAGAACTATTTGTGGTGTTCTATGGTTGACAAATGAAGAATATTTTGTATCTTTGTCAACTGAAATATCTGAAATATGAATAAAGACCACGATAACATATTCGGACGAAGGCTGAGTCAGGCCCGTCAGATGAAGGGACTATCAATGGAGGAACTTGGCAGCCAACTAACTCCTGCCGTAACTCGACAGGCAATAAACAAATATGAGAAGGGGCAGACTATGCCGGACAGTAGGATGCTTCTGGCTTTTGGTTCAGCATTAGGAGTGAAACCGGATTATTTCTTCCGCCCGTTCACTGTTGAGGTTGGTCGTGTCATGTTCCGTAAAGACGCTAAATTTCCTGAAAAGAAATCCATTGCCATTCGAGAGCGCGTCCGCGAGGAGCTGGAACGCTATCTCGAAGTGGAACAGCTTTGCGGAACTCAGTCATGGTTCACCTTGCCATCGGTAAATATATCTTCGTCCGAGGATGTTACCGGATATGCCAGTAGAGTGCGGTCATTATTAAAACTTGGTGTTGATGGGATCTCCAATGTCATCGAAGTATTGGAAGATAATGGCATCAAGGTCATAGAAATATCCGAGGATGAATCTTTCGAGGGACTTAGCGGATATGCCAATGACAAAATTCCGGTCATAGTTGTCAATGACAATCTCAC
>DAWBVG010000411.1:0-2204 GCA_052279865.1 Muribaculaceae bacterium | reverse complement strand
TATCTGAGAAAGAGCCGCATCGGAAGACCCGTCTATTTTGAATTCAAATATGTAGATATATCTGTCGGTGGTAACAATCATATCCGCTCTGCCGGATGCCATATGAATCTCTGTCTGTGTGTAAAAGCCGGTCATGCTGAATATCACCTGAAGCAGATTTTGGAAATATATTTCCTTGTCTCGTAGCGTACTGGGAGAAACAGAGGATATCAGTGATTGAAGGCGCGACATAAATCCTTCGGCATTTCCGGATAAAACATCCTTAACGAAGTTTGATATGTCATAAACAGAACGCTGGTATCCACCAAAAACATAGTTCTTATACAGGGAAGACCAGAAACCGGTGCGGACTTCCTGATTTGGGAAACCAAGGGTATATTCCTTAAAAAACTGGTCATATCCTTTAATGGTAAGGTATCCTGACTGGTAAAGCAAAGGAATCAGGTTATTCTCAGGATTTGCCATGTCTTTGAGATCTTCAGCCGTGGCGCGTTGACCTTCCAAATCCGAAAATACAAAATTATCTTTCTTGAATACCTTTATCAGATAGTCGGGAGATCCGGTGCTGAACCAGTAATTGCCGAAGCAATTGTTGGAAAACGCCATCAACGCACTGAAAGGATTATACACCCCTTCGGCAGGATATGAGAACCGGTAGCCATCGTAATGATTCTTGAATTGCGCCCACACCTCTTCTTCAGATTCATCATTGGCTCCGGCAAAATCACGAACGGAAGCATGAAAGTATTCATGAAACTCAGTCTCATTGATACCGCATATGGCATTATATTGGGGAAGCAATGAAATGTCATTCAGATTGTTTAGTCCGGAGAATATCGAGACATGACCGAACTTTGTCACGCCCGTGAGCATTGCAAACTGAATGTATTCATCACACTCCTTGATGACGCTATAGAAACCGCGCAACTGAGTGCGTATAAGTTCGTGGGAGTCATTATCATGCAGATTCTCGAGCAGCGGTTTGTCGTATTCATCAATCAATACAACAACCTTGCTGCCGGTTTTCTCACAGGCGTTCCTTATCACAGAGCTGAATCTGGAACCGGGAGAATTTGCAGACTGGTTTGCACCATATGTCTTTTCCCAATCAGAGAGAATATAATCGAGTTTGCCGAGTAGTTTGTCGGGATGTTCGTAACTTTCGCCGCTGAGATCGATGCGCAGTACGGGATGTCGGTTCCAATTTTGTTCGTATTTACATATGGCGAGACCGTCGAAGAGCTCTTTGCGTCCCTCGAAATAGGCATGAATGGTAGAGAGAAGGAGACTTTTTCCGAAGCGTCGGGGACGACTGAGGAAATAATATTTTCCCCGCGAAACAAGATTGTAGATATATTCAGTCTTGTCAATATACACAAAACCGTTTTCCCGAAGACTTCGAAAAGACTGAATCCCCACCGGATATTTAATGACATTCTCCATACGGCTGAACAATAACTAAGCGATTGCAAATATACGCAAAAATCTCAGGTTTCTCCTCCTCCCCCGTCAAAAAAACATCAGACCGAGAATATTTTCTTGAACAATAGAACGGTGTCCCCCCTTAGGGGAATGTGAAATGAGTAATGAGTAATGTTTAATTAAGTTAGAGACGGAAGATTAACTCAGATTGGAGACACAAACTTCGTCTCAAACCGGGGTCGCGAGTTCTGCCTCAGATCGTAGACGCGAACTTCGTCTCAAAACGGAGCGACGGTTGCTCGCAACTGTCGCACAAACAAAGGATCAAATTCCGCTACCGTGCCGCGAAGCGGATGCTGCAGAAAAGCCATCATCTGTCCCGGTGTCGCGGTTCCCGCGATAGAGGCTGCAGTTGTAAGCAAGCCGGAGCCCGGCACCCACAAGCAGCTCCGATTCGCTGCTACGTTCCGACACGAAGCCTCGCCGCGCCAATCAATTACACATTTAACATTTCAAATTACACATTAACCATAATGTACTAATCTTGAAACTTTTCGATGATGTAGTCGGAAAGGTTGTTGGTGACTGAAGACATATTCGCGCCGATAAGGATGATATCTTTTCTTTCCGAGAGATAAGGCGTCATATAACCTTTCTCCTTTATCTGAGAAAGAGCCGCATCGGAAGACCTGTCTCTTATACAAATCTCCGAGCACACGAGACTCCTGCGCGTCTCGTATTCCGTCTTCTGCTTGAGAAAAAAAGTGGGGGGGGGGGGGGGG
>DAWBVG010000410.1:0-11375 GCA_052279865.1 Muribaculaceae bacterium | reverse complement strand
GTCAGTAGCCGCTCCGAGGTTACCTAACGAGCTACCTCGGGCATCAGGGGCGATGGATAGGGTGGTAACACCGGTGTTCACAGGGTTGAACTCGTTGTCTTTTATGTCATTTTGCGCACTGACCGTTGCGCCTTCGAGAAGGAGCGCTGCCAGAACTGACAATATTTTATATTTCATTTTCATCCTAATTTTAAAACTCGATTTTAACGCTTTTATTGCAACACTGCAAAATTAGCCCATTCCGAATATTTTGTTGGAGTTGAACCGGCAGCGGAGCGAACTCTTACGCGATATAATCCCGGCGAGACTTTGTTTCCTTTTGAATCGATGCAATCCCAGAGGATAGAAGTCACGGCACCTGTGCGTGTCATTACCGTTTCTCCATTTGTATTTCGTATTTCAAACTCCAGCGAACTGGGATTGTCCTCTCCTTCGACTGATATTTCAATCTCATTAACCACTGCTTTGGAAGAGAGGTTAAGAGAAAGAGGTGCTTTGCAAGGTTCTTTGACAAACTCTATCTCGGCAGTGATACTGTTTCCTGCAATATCCTTGGCTGTAACGGAATATACATGTTTACCATCTGTCAGATCATAAACATCGGTATAACCTGAAAACAGCTTGCCGGTATTGCCATCTTCTTCATACGTTTCTGTCACAAGAGAGGATGGTCTGCCATCGAGCATTACCGCATATGATGCCGGAGAGAGAGGAAGAGAAGTATCGTCAGATGCCTCCACAAGAACCATTCTGCGGCTATTGTCATATGTCACGTTCACAGCGGGTGCTTCAATGTCAATCTCACCCTCTTCAGAAGGAGCGGTAAGTATTGAAATTGTTGAGGCTCCGGCGCCTCCGAGCCATTTTGATTTATCGAATGCTCCGGCATGAAGTTTCAGATCCTGTCCGCTAAAAGACGTTGTCTCCTTAGGAATTACCATAGAAACGGAAAAATTTCCTGATTTGACATCAGTTTCAATTGCCGTGATAAGATTTGTGTCATAAGTCACGTCAAGAGTGTAATAAACTGTTGTGTCTTTACCATTCATGGTAACTTTTACCGGAGTTGTGCCCGTTGCTGTTTCATAATCTTTTGATCTGAGTTTCAGCGCAGGTTCCATAAGTTTCAGAACGACCTTCCCGTTGAAGGAATTATCGGCATTACCGTTTTTGTCGGAAATGTAACCCTCTATCCTAATTTTCTCCCCCGGCACGCCGGATACCTTGTTCATATTGACTTTTCTTAAAGGAGAAGGTATTTTCAATGCCGGGTCTCCGGAGAGGACAAAAGTCAGAGAGTTGGCTGATGTTGCGCCGGATTTAGCTTTCGCGTATACTTCGCCAATTGTGGGTGAGACATCGGTATTGGTTGGCTTGAGCCATCCGTCGAGGATTCTTTTTCCGAGATCATAATTCTGATTGGACCACGCTGTTCTTGTGCTGACAATGGCACCCGCCATTCCTCTTTCAGCATCAAGCACAATCGTCTCACCAAGTCCTCTTGCCCGCACATCGGGCACAGAAAAGTCACATCCTCCCATATATATGAATCCGAGATGACTGTTTGTGAGTCCTACGGCTTCAGAGGTAGTGAAAAAGTTTTTATCTTGTCCGAGCATCACACGACTTCCGTGTCCGAACCAAACCGAGAATATTTTCCCGTTTTCAAGTGTCTGGGTAAACATACGCCGAGCATCTTTATTGCCGTATGCATCTACTGCGATAGTTGTGTGAGCCATGCCGCTTAATCCGGTGTAATCTCTGATAAGATTTCCATAATCCTCGGCTTGTTTGTCATGAGTGTGATTGTCGTGCAGTCCTCCTACTGTCAGGGTCTCGTTTACGCGCCATGCCTGGGTGTCGTCGGCAAGATATTCCTCTATCTTTCGGATAGCGCGTTCACATTCACCTGGTGTTTCGCATGAAAGTAAACCTACGCCAATATTCATGATTTCTTTATATAATGTCTCTTCGTTTATTTCATCGCTCACGATGCCGTAGAAATCATATGCCGGACTTGCATCACGACCGGGGGTGACACTCGCCTGCTGCACAGCGATTATTCGGTCAAATTTTGTTTCTCCAGCCACTTCATGTCGAAGATTACGGTCGCTGGGTCCGAAGAGCAAGATATTCTTAAGTTTGCTTTCTTTGGAATCATAAAGCATCTTTGCCAGAGCGCGATATGCCATGGGATCCGGTGTGCCGGAGGAAAATTCATTGTAAATCTCTTCCGGTGTCGCTACAGCTACTTTTATATTTTCATAATTGCGGTGAGTATCCGCAATGCGATCTGCATATTCTCTTAGTTTCGGGACAGTGATAATCAACAATTCTGCGCCCTCTCTCTGCAATCCGTGAAGATTGTTGTTGCTGACAGGTTGCCAACCTTTGATCTCCAATTGCTTGCGGGTGGGATCATATACAATTACAGATGTATTTTCAGAAGATGCAGTGAATCCGATTGTCTGCGGATCAAGGGTATCTTGCTTACCTTTTTTCATTGCAGCCGGCACAGTCACATCAATAAGGCGAAGTCCGTTCCCAAGTTGAATATTGTAACATTCGTTAGCTTTCAAAGAGAATGAATAAGACTGTGCCGCGCTTCCCTTAAGTCCCGTGGATCCGGGAAGGTGTTTCTGATAGGAAAGAAGCCAGTAATCAAGATTAAGATAATCCGGGTCACTCCCGGTCGCAGTCATGTTTAGCGTTATTTCATCAGCCTGAGTGAGGTCATATGTCAGTGGGAGGTTTATAGGAGTGTCATAAAATCTATCGGCAGTTCCCTGAGCACGGTTTAATGTTCCGGACTGGGAGGAATTACTGAGAGTGGCTTGTCCTGTTACAGAAGAACGTGGAGATGTGTAGAGCCGGCACATGAGTCTCCCTGTGCCGTTTGCCAGGAAAGGAGTTGGTGTTGTCCAGCTTAGTGTAGAATTGCCATTGAGAAAACTCTCTCCCCAGAATAGTTGCCCCGTTCCGGTTGAATTCTGTTCAATATCAGCTTCGTGATATATATATCCCCATCCGCTGTCCAGTAGAGAACCGTTCCCTTCATATTGAGATTCGGCTGCGATCAGTGGAGCATCGATGTCTGAAAGAAAATAATAGCCCGTATTCGAATAAAGATTTGGAGTCCCTCTTTTGAAAAGGGGAGCACTCCCACTTTCAAATTTTATATCTTCGGTTCCTCTTCCGTAGAAATATAGCGATTCGTTTTCATGGATTACGGCAATCTTGTCAATGTCATCGCTATAAGGCACACCCTCTTTAGCGGAAGTGAAATTCACTGAAAGAAGTCCGCCACCCTTTCCGTAGACACCGACTTCAGCCGGATTCTCAAATCCCATCTTCCGAAGTGTGGAATATGGAATCTGGTAGAGTCCTGTTGATTCAATTTCAACTTTTATCCATTTCCCTGTAGCAAACCGTGAATTGTTTTTAAATGTATATTCCCCTTTTGCCGGGAATACGGTCAGCATTGCGAGACAGAGAAAAGATATTGCTATGATTCGCTTTGATTTCATTTGATTCTGATTTCGAGTAATTTATCGGTGTCTGCTTCCGCACAAAGATTTTGTCCCGGTTCAAGTTCGATCCCGCTTTCATCTCCTGTGAGAAGTATGATATCTCCCATCTTGAGTATGTTGTTTTCACTTACAAGTGAAATTATTTTGTCAATGTCTGACTTAAATCCGGCGGGAGATATTTCACGAGTGTAATCTCCTATATGGAAGAATATTCCTTTTGCAGTCTCTAAGTTTTCTATCGGTCTGAAATCACCGAGCATACAGCTGCGATCGAACGATATTGCCTTATCCCAAGGAAGTCCCTTTGCCCGCAGTCCTGAAAGCATATTTTCCGCTCTTACAGTAGCAGCGAGAGTTGCCTGGGCATAATATCTGTGGGCGAATTTTGGCGCGATGGATTTTCCGAGTCTGTCGATCCTTATCGCTAAAGAAGGATATAACCGAAACTCTGTATCAAAATCCGGAACAAAGAAAGGGTTGTCGGAACGAATCACAGTCGAGTCCTGAAGCATATGCCAGTTGATTTCCCACTCTTGAACATCTCTGTATTTTCCGATAATATTGAATATTTTCATTTCTAACGATGTGCAGAGGTCAGTTTCTCGAATGTCTTTCTTCAAGACGGTTGAATATAAGTGCGAGGTGGGCGTAAATAGATGTGTTTGCCATCACTACCCCCTCAGCAACCTTAACGCGGTATGGAGAAAAATTCCAGATTGCCTTAATGCCGGCTCCTATCGCTATGTCGGCACACTCTTGCGCCGATTGGGCAGGCACCGTCAGTATACCGATTGAAGCTGGATTTTCCTCCATCACCTCATAAATTCTGTCGATATGATAGATTGGCACTCCCAAGTCAGTGCGCGAGATAATTTCCGGATTCACATCAAAACCAGCCACAATCTCAAGACCATAGTTGGAAAGCCCGGAGTCACGTATAAGCGCTTTCCCAAGGCTTCCGGTCCCAATTACGTATGCCTTGTGGGAGCGGGTGAAGCCAAGAAAGTCAGACAGTGCTTCCACAAGGGCATTGACTTCGTATCCTATTCTTGTTTTGCCATTAATATTGAGGAAAGACAAATCTTTGGCAATCTGGGAGGCATCGATGCTCAGAGCGCGTGAAATCTGAGTGGAACTCACATTTTCAACGCCATTAGCTTTTAGAATCTCCACATATGCGAGATACCACGGGAGCCTTCTAAGTGTTGGCTCCGGTAATATAAGATTGTTATCTTCGTTCATAATCATAATTTTAAACAGCTGCTTACTGTGCAGTTACGGCAAGCTTTTTGGTTTGAGAGCTGTACATTCCGTCAGGAGTCTCAACCGTAGCGCGATAGAGATAGATACCTCTTGCCACGCGTCGACCGGCTCCATCTTTCAGATCCCATCGTGTCTGTATTCCGCCCTGCATATCGCTGAGTATTGAATCATCGGAACTCCACACTCTTTTGCCTGATAGCTCAAAAACTTCCATTCGGCATTTCATCTTAGTGTTAGGTTGATCTACAGCCACTGAGAATACCACACTTGTAGAGGCGGGGTTAACGTCGGTCGCAAGATCACGGATCACCGGATCCTTGATTGCGCCCACACTGAATGTCAAAGATTTTGACGATGCATTGTTGGCATTGTCGTAAACGGTAAGTTTTATCGTATGTTCACCCGATCCCAGATCGGTGACGGGATATGCGATGTATCCTCCGAGTGGATTCTCCGGATCCGGAGTGTAATACATGTAGACATCATCGAAGATTTTGTCTCCATCGAGAGTAATAGACATCCTATGACCGATACCGGCTTCGGAAACATTGATACCCGACTCATCGCTGAATGAAGCATGAACCACAGGATTGGCGTTGACCATCGTCCCTTCCGTGAAGTCCGGATAGTTGAGATACAGTGTCTTGATTTCCGGTCCCATTGTGTCTGGAGTCTCCACTTCTTCATAACCATAGACGTATAAGGATTCGGTAGAGCCTTGTGCCTCTTCCCCTTCATCGCTCCATGCGTAGCCGCATATGCGGGCAGGGCTGTAATTGCCTTCAATCTCTGCCGGCATCAGAAGCGTTGCCTCCCATTGTCCGTTTGCAATTTTTGCAGATACGGATGCAAGCTTGGTCTGGCGGTCATTATACGTCTCAACTGCTCCAGCTTCTCCGTTGCCTAAGGTCACCACTGCTTTCTCCGCGTCATAAAGATCGATCATTACTGTGCCGTTGAAATCTCCAATTGGGGCACCATCGGGAGCGGCAACGTATCCCTTGAGTCTTACTTTCGAGAGAGCCTTAAGTTCGGGAGTGTCATGAGAGGTTGTGATGCTGACATCATTTATACTTTCTATCACCACCTGTCTTGATGGTTTCGGAATGCGTAATGCCGGATCGGATATAAGGCAATAGCGCAATTTGTTGTCGTCGGCATATGAATTCTTTGCGTTTATAAATACATCGCCCACGCGGTAGTTCTCATTGTCTGAGTCAGATGTAAGCATCCAGTCAGCCATATAATTGCTTAGCGTTCCGTTTTGCGACATATATACCGTTCGACTCGGACATATTGCTCCTATGAATCCGGCTGTTGGATTAAGCACGAGTTTCTCGGCTCCACTGATATTGTCAGCGTCCCATGTGCCGAAAGAACAGGTGGCTCCATAGTAGAACGTAAGGTTCGGATTCGCGAAGGATAGTATGTCGTTCCAGGTAAGAAGTTTCTCATGCGTCCATGATGTTGGCGAAGCGTGTCCGATATAATTTGTATATATCACTCCCTCGTTGAAGAGCCTCATCATGCGTTCCTTTGCGGCGGGATAGGTCATACCCACACTTGAAGATACAAGCGGGTATGCATCGAGATAGACTTTCTCATACTGATAATGGGGCGCGTTGGCGGATAATCTTTTGTAGACATCTTCGGTCTGTATGAGGTGCAATGCATTGTCTTGGTCATCAGCTATAAGCATCACTCTGTTGCGCCACGCTCCATATGTCGGGTTCTTTATGTATTTCTCAAGTTTTGCCGCCATCTCTTCCGCTTCCTTGACACCGGTTACAGGTAGACGTCCCACAGCAACCTGCATCTGTGCGCTTCTCATATTGAAACTGTCTTCATCGGTATCGTCAAGCATTCCGATAATATCGTCGGTGGAGAACGCTGTGGATTCTGAAATGCCTGTTGGCGATTGCCACAAGGGTAGGGGACGGTAACCGGCTCCTCTGATTCCTGTGGATACCATTTTTGTGTCGTATGATCCGCGTCCTAAAAGAAGACAATAGCGTATGCGGCGTTCTCCTCCGCGGTCATGCCACATTTTTAACATTTTACGGAATGCACCGACATCCGGATGTCCACCTGAAAATTCATTATAGATAGATTCCGGGGTCAGTACCAATACGTTGAAACCATCGGTTTCCTCATGCAGCTTCGCGATGCGGTTGGCTGCCGAGGCATATTCCGCATATGCCACAATCACCATGTCGGGAGTGGGCAAGGCATGAATGTCTTGATTCTTGACAATAACGCTCCGTGTGATTGCGCGGCTGACGGCTGCCGGATTGAAAGCCACATATTCACGATAACCGGCTTGCGGTGTAAAATATGCATTGTTCCCTTCAAGTGAGAAGTCAACTTCCATTGCCTTGCATGGATCTGTTACATCCCAGATTTGAGTCTCGGTCGTGCATCCGCTGATCTCTACAGTCTCTCCGTTGAAGGTGTCATAGAAATGCAATTCACCGGAAGATAGGTTGAGGTCGCGGTCATAGAATACTTCTATATGGTCAAGACGCGCAGTGAAAAGTGCGCCCGAATATGAATAATCTATCGATAATGACAGATTTTCGGAATCAATGTTAAAAGATTTTGTTGTAGTTGTGGTCTTTATAAATTCACTGTCGTTGCATCCGTCTATTTTGTCGGAAGATGTTGAAGGCAGACGTGTGCCGTTAGCAGTGATAATCAGGGAAGATGATCCATTGGTTGTCTTGGCTCCGAAGGTAACTCTTGCGGTCACCTCATCTGATGACATTCCAGGAAGAGAAAAATTGAATTTCTGTGATTTATTGGTGCGGAAGTCTTCGCCGAGGAGCATTCTTCCCTCTTGAGAAGGAGCCTGAATATCGCGTTCATATACCTGTCGGGCAGTGAACGATGTGTTCACGTGAGCCCCTTTTATAGGAGATGCCGGTGCTTTTGAAGTTTCTGGTTTATCTATCTCCCGGTCAGATACAAAATAAAGGCTTTCTCCACAATATGGATTCAAGACGTGACTGTATAACCCGTTGGATGTCGGGGTCCATGTCGTGTTGTCAACTCCGAAGAAAACAATACCTTTGGGAGTGCGTAGGCTGGGAAGTAGCGGAAGGTCATCCGGCATATCGGCAGTGAGAGCTTCGCGCACCATCCCGCCTCCTGTTCCGTAAACGTTTACTTTATCAGCGTTGGAGAATCCCATCGCCTTAAGGTCGGCGTTGGAGATAAGTTGCATTCCAGTTGCATTGACCTTGATTTTTACCCAGCGTCCTTGTGAAAGCACGGAATTTTGTGCATAATATTCAGCATCAAGGGCATAACAGTTTGCAGTGCTCAGTGTTGCCGCAATAAATGCGATTATCGCACGTGATGTTTTTATATGTTGATAAAACCGTTTCAAAATGATAATATTTATTCTTTTAAGAAACGGCATTTAAGGGTAATTATTGTCCTGATTTTTCGAATTCCTCGCGTGTGCCGTTGTAGGCATTGAGGTCAACGTCTCCCTTGATTCCATTCACTTTTCCATGATGGTCGTATTGCCAGTAGGTCCAGTCGGCATCTATAGGATGTTCGGAGAATGAGCATATCCATAAAGGGTATCCCGGAAACGATTCCATCAGGAATTCCTCATATCCGGTTTTGTTTGTGTAGAACGTGACACGATACCCTTTAAGATACAGATATTCTGTCATTGCCGTGAGTCTTTCCGTAATCAGTTCTTTGCTGATTCCTTCAGGATTTCCCTGCTGCTCCACATCTACTGCGAGTCCAAGGTCAAGCCGACGATTGCCCACCGCTTTGAGAAAATTGATAGCCTGATCCACCCCGTCTTTATCGAAACGGAAAAAATGATAAGCCCCTGTTTTTATCCCTGCCTTCTTGGCTTTGGCATAGTTTGTCTTGAAGTTTTTATCTTTAAAGTCGGAACCTTCCGAAGCTTTGATAAATGCAAATTCGTAACCGTCGGTACGAACTTTGCCGAAGTCAATATCGCCGTTATGTGAAGAGACATCAATCCCGCGCACAGGATAACGATCCGGATCTACATAAGGTGGCGTTGTGAGATACTGTTCCCATACCCAAATGCAAGAAAAAAACAGGATCACCACAAGCACGAGAAAGCCTATGGCGGTCCAGATATCTTTCTTTGGAGGGATGCGTATCTTCATTTATGCTGCGATTTTACGGGAACCCGGATAAGCCAGATATTGATTGAATATTACCCCGAATATTATGAGCGACAATCCGATGTACGATGATGGAAGAATCTCTTCTCCTACAATAATAGATATGAAGAAAAGCGACAGAAACGGAGCAATATAACACATTTGGTTTACCGTGGCTACGTTTGTAGCGTTCTTTAGCGCGATGCTGAAAAAAAGGAATGGTATGCCCATCTCGAATGCGCCTACATAGACGCTTGCCAATGCACCTTCAGCAGATGCGAAAGAGGCAGGAACCCAGGCAAGTCCGATCAGAAGGTAAAGAGATCCGAAAAGGAATGAGCCAAAGAGTTTTACGCTCTCGTCAAAATCACCTTTGAGATGTTCGTTCGCAATCCAGTAAACAGCCCATAGCACCGCGCTCATGAAGGCAAGCAGAAGCCCGAAAATAGAAAGTTCTCCCTGTATGGCTCCTCCTCCAAGTGATATTACAGCAACACCTGCAAACGATATTGCCATGCCGATATATAGACGCGGTTTTACAGGTTTATGCATCACTGCCGCTAACAAAATAACCAGAAAAATCGGCCAGCAATAATTTATCGGCTGTGCAACTTGTGCAGGGAGCTGTTCATATGCCGAGAATAGAATCAGATAATAGAGGGTCGGACTGAAAAGACCGAGTAAAGCCAATGCTCCCCAATCCCGATACTTCATGGTGGTAAACTGACTCCATTTCTTCTGAAGAGTGATGGAGATTGCGAAGATGACCGTGGCGGTGAGAGCCGCCACAGTCAGCATTTCATAATGTGAATAATATGTAAGTGCAGTCTTGAATGCCGCAGCTACGGTCGACCAACTCAACACAGCTGCTGATGCAGCAAGAAGCGCTTTCTGATTCTTTGTCATGACAATAACGACATTTATTATCTCATTGCTTCCACCTCTTCCGTTGTAAGCGGAATCTTTTTGCCGAGGCGACGTGCTCCGTCTGCAGTAATGAGGTAATCCTCCTCGTTGCGGATTCCTCCGAAGTCGCGCCATTTTTGAAGTTCCGTGTAATTGATGAAGTCGTTAAATCTCTTTTCTGCACCCCAGTAGTCGATGAGCTCCGGTATGAAATATACTCCTGGCTCTATCGTAAGTACGAAACCTTCCTCAAGTGGACGAGCCAACCGTAAGGACTTGCGCCCAAATTGAGTGCTTTTCGGTTTTCCTCCATATCCTACCCATACTTCGCCGAGATTTTCCATATCATGGACGTCCAGACCCATCATGTGCCCCAGTCCGCAGGGGAAGAACATGGCATGAGCTCCTGCTTTCACCGCCTCTTTTGGGTCTCCTTTCATGATTCCGAGTCCTCGCAATCCGTCGCATATCACCTCTGCAGCATGTTCGTAAACTTCGACAAATGGTTTGCCTGGACGCAGATCGCTCACTGCGGCAAGGTGGGAAGCTACCTGAATGTCATAGATGAGTTTCTGACGTTCGGTGAATTTTCTGCCGGCGCAGATGGTGGAAGACATATCCCCGGCATATCCTTCGGCAGTCTCTGCTCCTGCATCTACCAGGAGCATATCGTCCTGTTTGATTATGTTGCCGTGATAATGATTATGAAGCGTTTCTCCATGCACTGTCGCGATTGTAGGGAACGACAGCGCACATCCGTTGGCTTGGGCAACAGCCTCAAGAGCCGCGGAAACTTCGCATTCTCGCATTCCTACGCGCACGGCGCGTGTGGCTTCTATATGCATGTCGGCAGTCACCCGGCATGCCTTCTCGATTTCTTCAATCTCTTCCGGCTGTTTGTGGTTGCGGAGATCTACCACAGCCTTGATAAGTTCTACGGATGGTTTGTCAGTTCCGGGCATGATGCCAAGAAGTTCAAACAGACGCAGACGATGGGTGTCGCGATAGGGTGGCAGATAATGTATGGTCTGACCGGAGGATTTTGCTTTGTCGAGATATGGCTTGAGATCTGCTGAAGGACGAGTATCGGAAACTCCGGCAAGTGATGCCTTTTCGTGTATTGTCGGTTGGTTACCCATCCATACGATATGGTCGATGGTGAGCTCATCACCGAAGATGATTTCGCGGTCATTGTCAATATCGATTACGGCATTGAGTCCGGCATAAGGCTGACCGAAGAAATATAAAAAGGTTGAATCCTGACGGAACGGATAAGTGTTGTCTTCATAATTCACACCGCACTCATCGTTTCCAAACAGGAGAATGAGTCCTGAGCCGACAGCGTTGCGGAGTTTCTCTCTCCGCTTCACGTAAATTTCCTTCTCAAACATATGTAATTATTTTTACAGATACTATGTAAAATAAAAAAGAAACCGAGTATGATGCCTTGGTCAGCAACAGCCGGTTTCTTTCATTGTAGGAGCGGTAGGCGAGGCTCGAACTCGTGACCCTCAGCTTG
>DAWBVG010000409.1:0-2787 GCA_052279865.1 Muribaculaceae bacterium | reverse complement strand
GATAAGCTATCATCGCGCCGGATTACTGATGGCAGCCAAGGATATGCTCCGAAACGGGAAGATACATTCCGCTTTACTACTTGCAAACGCCGCGGATTCATTGATGGGCACAGACAGAAACACATATGCCTCAATCAATACTGTCGATTCTGCATTTAAAACCCGAGAAGAAATTTCTCTCATCTTTAAGGATCTTTCTGATTCGTTGGCAACATCGGGAGATCCCTCTCTTAGAGCCAAGGCAAAAAGGATATCTGACAAGGGAATTTATTTTTCTCGACAAGAAAGTCTTATCCACGAAGAGTGGAAAAAATATTATCGAACTTTACCCCCCGATTTGCGGTTAAAAATATCAAGATAATGAAGTTGTTTAAACAGCTTCTACAACTTTTTTAATATTTTTGAATAACGTAAATTAGTTTAAACAACTTCAATGTATTAATTTTGTGAATACATTTAAACACGATAATGATGAAAAAATTACTATCCATATTGATGGTTGCGCTGCTGATAGCAGCTGTGCCGGCAGAAGCCAAGAAGAATAAGAATTCCGATGGCAACGCGTTGATCGCATTCACCAAAGAATCTCATGATTTCGGAATCATCAACGATGACAATGATTTTGTGTCTACAGAATTTGAATTCGTGAATCAGGGAAATGCACCGCTGGTTATAATCAGCGCTACTGCAGATTGCGGCTGCACACGTCCTGAATTCCCCAAGAATCCGATCGCTCCGGGAAAGAAGGGCAAGATAAAAGTCAATTTTATTCCGAAAGGTTATATTGGCAGCTTCACCAAGAATGTGAAAGTAAAAAGCAATGGCTCAAAAAAATTGAAAGTATTAAAAATTACCGGAGTTGTAAATCCGAATAAGTGAAAAGCAACAAGGTAAAATTTAATACTTGATTTGATATGAGAATATTGGTCTTTGTTTTTATCTCTTTCATTGTCTCTCTGTTCCCGCTTGCGGGGCGGAGCGAAATCGTATGGCTTGAAAAGGAGTATGATTTCGGACTGATGAAGGAAGAAGCGGGACCCAAGACAGGGTATGTGCGACTTGTCAATACCGGTCCGGATGAAGCAGTCATAACCGGTGCTCGTCCAAGCTGCGGTTGCACCGGGGTTGCATACAATGAAGATCCTATCGCTCCCGGCGATACTGTAAAATTTTCCTTTACATATGATCCTCTTGGCAGACCGGGACGATTCGAAAAATCAATTAGGGTATATATCGGCGATTTTGATATGGCGACAATAAAAATCCGGGGAAATGTGCTTGGAACTCCTGAATCGCTGTCATCTTTATATCCCATTGAAGCCGGACCGTTAAGACTCTCGGAGAGATTGCTGCCCGCAGGCGACGTCACATATGGTTCGACACGGCATTTCTTTATAAACGGATATAATCAGACTGCGGATACCATCCATCCGCGATGGGAATGTCCGGATCCAGCCTTAAGCGTGTCTGCCTCTTCGGATGAGATTGGTCCCGGAGATATAGTTACATTCAGTTTCTATTTCAATTCACGAGAGAAAACAGAAATGGGACCCGTAGATATTCCTGTGACAATCTCTTCTGACAACAAAAAAGATTCACCGGAAACGGAGGTGGTATTCACAGCCAAGGTCATCCCTGATTTCTCGCGCATGACACCGGAAGAAGTAAAGGATGCTCCGAAGTGTTACCTCGCTCCCCACACGATAGACTTAGGCAGGCTGACATCATCCACAAAGAATCCGGTTAAATTCAGATTTTCCATAAGAAACGAGGGGAAGAGAGAAATGCGGGTAATGAGAGTATTCTCACAATCACAGGCAATTAGGATATCCCGATATCCTGCTACCATAAAACCCGAAAAATCTGCAGACTCGGAAGGATCGCTGAATATCAATAAACTTCCTCCCGGTCCGTTTAATATAAAGATAGAGGTTTTGACAAACGATCCTCTTCATCCGGCAAGAACCATTTCCATAGTCGGCATAAAAGAATAAATACCGTGAAAGAATAAGCATCATGACACATCCCGAAAACAATTCCGAATACAAAGGTCTCCAGGTAAACTCCGGAGTAACCTCGCAACCAATCACCAATCCGTATCGCCGTCCTGCAAGACGTCGCCAGCAGCTCTCTGCCTCTGAATATGTAGAAGGCATCTTGAAAGGGAATGTGAGTATTCTCGGTCAGGCTGTGACCCTTGTGGAGAGTACGGCGGAACATCACCAGGCGCTTGCCCAGGAAGTGATTGAGAAGTGTCTCCCCTATTCCGGAAATTCACGACGCATTGGAATTACAGGTGTACCCGGAGCGGGTAAATCCACATCAATTGATGTTTTCGGACTTCATGTGCTCAAGGATGGTGGAAAATTGGCTGTTCTTGCGATTGATCCAAGTTCTGAAAGAACCCAGGGAAGTATCCTGGGAGACAAAACCAGAATGGAAAAACTGTCGCAGCATCCCAACGCATTCATTCGCCCCAGCCCATCGGCAGGATCACTTGGAGGAGTGGCGCGTAAAACGAGGGAAACCATAGTGCTGTGTGAAGCTGCAGGTTACAATAACATCTTCGTAGAGACCGTAGGTGTGGGACAAAGCGAGACAGCGGTACACTCCATGGTTGATTTCTTCCTTTTGATACAACTTGCCGGCACAGGCGACGAGTTGCAAGGCATCAAACGCGGAATCATGGAGATGGCAGATGGGATCGTAATCAACAAAGCGGACGGCGACAACGTAGAACGTGCCAACCTGGCGGCGGCACAATTCCGCAACGCATTACACCTGTTC
>DAWBVG010000408.1:0-3116 GCA_052279865.1 Muribaculaceae bacterium | reverse complement strand
GCAACTTTTAATGCTTTCTGGTCTAACAGTAGGAATATTTATGATTCTGTGCATGCCTGCATTCTGGAATTCAACACATGCAAGACAATCTGTTTTATTCAAACCTGTTCTTTGGGAGACTTTGCTGGGTTTTGTATTTATAAGCGTGTTTTATTTATATGTGCTGATTTTTATTTGCATGCTATTTAAGCAATCATTCAGATCAAAGCTGATGATAAATAATAAAAAGAATCTGGCGATATGTATTTCATTCTTAACCTTCGGATTAATCGGCTCTGCAATATATCTGAAATACTATGTAGGTCCAAGAGTTGGATGCTTCGTTCAATTCATATCTACTATAGCCATTATGTATCTTTGTCATATTAATAAGACACCCAATATTTTCAATAAAATTTACTTTCGACGCATTATTATTTCCCTTTCCCTATCACTTGCTTTTATCAATATGACAGCATCTGTAATAAATCAAAAGAAACTTACAAAAGAGTTTACCGATGTTCTCTCTCTTATGAAAAACACTCCTAATGGAAACTCATTCATATTCTATGACCAGACACCGCGTAAATTATCTATAGATTTATTCAAACCTTCTTATAAGGCTCTCAACACACCATACGGGCTCAAACACGGGCTGAATGGATTATCCATTCTTCCTCAACAATTATCTACATTCTATACAGACAACCCCTCTGTACAGGTCTGCTCTGACAGCACCCTGTATATTTTCAAAAACTATCTCTTGACGCGGCAATATACCGAAGAGCAACCCTCAACAATTTCTCTTTTTCTAAAAGATGGAAGAAAAATAAGATCTCGCATCTTTCCTTATAAATTTAAAGACAGAAGAGGGGCAAAATGGATTTATATTAAAACAGTTTCTCAAACATTCGATCCCAATCTAAAAATATTGGATGCTGAATGGTGTTACTAACCATAATTTACCTTGCGAGGTCGAGCCAGTAGGCGCGCGTCACGGGTATAATCGAATCGGCGGGGGCGTCAGGATATGTGAACTCTATCTGAGGGGCAGAGCCATCAGGAATGTCTGCCTCATATAGTGCTTTGATGCCGTTGTCTGAAGTGAAGAAATAAGTTGTAGTGCCAGCTGTGCCTTCAATCTCCTTATGACCCTGCAAAACTATCGATGGCTTACCCTCAAGAGAAGTGCCGTCCTGATATACAAGCATGCGATAATGTGGAGCTCCATCGCTATCACGGCTTGAGTCGATACGATACACCGCACCGTTTTCCAACCCTTTCAGACACATTACCGGTGTCCAACCGGAGCGCAAAGTGCTGTCAAGACTGTTCAACTCTCGCAACGTAAGACTGTCAAGCATCATCTTTTCTCTTGCAGAAACATAACTTACATCATAAAGATCATCATCAATCCAGAGATAGCCACCCCCCTTAAGACTCCATCCTCTCCATCCGTATTCCTCCCAGTCAGATGGAATGGAGTGAGTTATCACATCCTTAAGAGAATCATCCACCATAACGGAATAATAACCCCGCATCTGCTCGGGTGTCTCTATGTCATGCAGCGGATATGGCCGCGACAATGGATAGCTGACCAATGCCGAAAAATCTGCGCTGTCATTTTCCGCCACCGCTCTTACAAGACGTTTGATTCCGCCTGGGATGGAATCACAATTTTCTATCGCGCCTATATCTGTTTTTGCAGACTTCCCCCCCTTGCATGCCGAGAGCGGCAGCAATAAAATCAGAAATGCAAATATCTGGGAAATTGAATTGACCATTTTTGTATCTTATGATATAGTTATAAACTTCTTATCTTGCCGATTATTGCACAGCTCGAGGTTGCATATCAACCGTGAGCTGAGGAGGAGACAAAGTTATGCCCCCATCTGGAATCTTTTCAAGTTCAGACAGATCCTTGATAAAAAGGTTTTCAAATTCCTCTATACGTCTTTGCTTAATCTGGCTATGCACTTTCCCCCGATAACGACAATGAGCAAGATAATTGGTTTCAATATCTCGATCTCCCGCCCTGAGTTTTTTCACAACAGACGAACGCGAGGCAGCACCGCAACCGATATTATACGCCAAAACTCCAAGCAACAACGAATCTGCACCAAATTCACGAAATATGGCACAATTCTTCAGCAAATCTTTTCTAAGCAATGCCTCAGCCTCTGTTTGCGAAAGCGCGCGGGTGCGGCTGAATTTCTCTCCCGGAAGCACCTTATGTCCATAACCAACCAATGGCCAATGTTTCGGACTGTGCAAACCTTCATACTTTTTAATGATTTCCACAGCCTGCTCAAAGGGAGAGACCTCAGGCTCGGGAACTGCCGGCGATGCTTCAGCTGTTACAGCTATATTTCCTGCAGACTTCGACGGCATAAAGAGACCGTACAATGCCATGCCGGCAATCGCCAACATCATTAATATCGATAACTTTTTCATCAACGTTTAAAACGCTAAGCGAGAGAAGATGGTTCATTCCATCCTCCCTCGCCCATATTTTGCGGTTACTAAACGCCGGATTCTAAGCTCGCCTTACTTGTATGAGAATTGGACTGTTGAGCGGATATCGGTAGATGAGGAGCCGATAAGCACCTTGAATCTGCCCGGTTCGGCAACCCATTCATGTCGGGATTCATCGAAAAACTTGAGGTCTTCCGGAGTTATCGTGAAAGTCACGCCTTTTGTTTCCCCGCGTGCGAGATTTATTTTCCTAAACCCCTTAAGTTCTTTGAGAGGACGGGGAAGAGAAGATTTCTCATCCTGGATGTAGAGCTGAACGATCTCTTTCCCCTCCACTTTGCCGGTATTGGTCACAGGTATCGTCACCGTGATGAAGCCATCGGCTGACATCTCCTTCGAGGATAGAGATGCCTTCCCATACTTGAATGTCGTATAGCTCAATCCATATCCGAACGGGAACAACGCCGGGATTTTCTTTGCGTCATGCCAGCGGTAGCCTACAAATATATCTTCAAGATATTCCTGCTGGGGATCGTTGCCGGCACTTACATCCGCCCCTTTGAGATCAGCGGCGGCATTCCCGGCAGTTTTACCCTCCACGCCGGGATATGAGATCTCTCCGAAATGGTGCGCTCCATTATCTTCAAGATTCTTCGGGAATG
>DAWBVG010000407.1:0-2580 GCA_052279865.1 Muribaculaceae bacterium | reverse complement strand
TTGCCGAGCAGAGGAACACCGTTAAGGGTAATATAAGCTTTCTGAAGAGTATATTTGGTGTCGGATAAGAGGATATCAAGCATTACCGATGCCTCCTTTGTTACTCCCGTGAGCTTGTCTGCATTGGTTATTTCAGCTGTCGGCACATGATATTCAGGCGATATTGCTTTTTCGCTGATTCCCGACCGTTTGAGCCTTTTGAGATATGCCTGTCGATAAAGTTTTATTTCTTCCGGATCGCCTCCAAGACGTTGCAACACTATGTCCGGCCTGTTGAAACGGAGATCGAACTGTTCGAAATCGAAAGTTTCTGTTCCTTTAGCAAAGTTTATGTCGAGACGTGCGTCTTTGGTGGTTTTGTAATAATGATCGGGGGTGATGAAAATATAACCGTTTTCATTGTAGTCGGTCATCATCGGGATAATATCCACAATCCTGAGTATGGAATCCGTCCGCCAAACCGAGATGTCGCCATTGGTGCCTGCCACATAAAACCTGCTTCCCCGGTCGTTAAGGGTAATTGACTGAATTGAAGTGTGATTGTTAATGAGTCGGTGAGTGGCTTCATTTCCATCCGGTGGAAAATAATACAGTTCCCCCTGAAATGTACCTCCGAGGATTGCGCCGCTGGGAAGCACTTCGCAACATACCATCTGATCCCATTCTTTGTGAGGCCATTTCAAAGGATTGCCGGTGGTCTTGGTCTCCAGGTCGAGCCTCGAAAGGTTTCTATGACCATAAACCACAGCTGCGAATTTCTCATCTTGTGAGATCTTGATGTCATGCACGCCGTTCGACCAATTGCCAGGAATCCATGTAGCCTCGTCCTTTCCTATGCGTGCCTCGAAAAGACTTGCTTTCCCTGTCACGTCTTTCCCTTTGTAATATTTCTGATCTTCCGAGGTGCCTATGAGATACCGATCGTTCTTATAAACCGGGCTAAGGGTGTTGATGATATTATATGCTGCCGTATTGGATAACTTTTCCAGCTTGGGAAGAGAAGATGCGATCTTTCCTCCGTAGAGTCCGTTGCGGGTTGCCATTGCAATGTCATTGCCCTTCCAGGTCATTGCGAAAGCGGGTCCGACATGGGTCTGCAGCATTCCTTTCAGTTTGCCGTCGGTTGACCATTCCGTGTGTATTCCGTTGATACCGCCGAGGATCACGTTTCCGTCCGGTGTCCAGTATGAATTGGTAAAGTTGTGATCATAATAGAAAAACAGCTTGTTTTTGATGCTTGTGGTCCAGGTTTTAGGTATGGGCATATGTCGGGGAGATTCGAAATGCAGGGTTGTGTCGAGTTGAAGGAGGTTGTAATAGGGAATAACAGATGCGATTCTTGCATGATATAGGTCATAAATGATAGGGTAGTTACCTGAGGTTACAAGGAGACTGTCGTTATGATTTGGGCGTGCGCTTCCTGTATTAGGCATTGCTCCACCGATGAACCCCAGCGACCTCTCACTGGTCTGCCCATAAGCGAAAGGAAGAAGACCTCCGGTATTGTCGCGAGAATAAAGGGCGTTGCCATGTTCGAAGGTAGATTCTACATAATGTCTGGGTTTTGCGCCGATAATACCTCCCTTTTGCCAGTCGACGATATAGCAGAAACTGTCCATTAGATCTGATTCTGAATCTAAATCTGAGAAATAGAACAATCGGCTGTCGGTTGGGTGTGCGTAAATATGTTGGGATTTTAGATCAAGTGTACGGATAAGATGCATTTTCTCATAATCCCATATTGAAATCTGATTATTGGTACGAGTGAAGATGTATTTTTCATCAGCCGATACGGCATAACTTTTTATTGGAACGGCACGTTTGAGCATCGTTCTTACCGGTTCGTCATTGCCCTTTTCGGTGTTTATTGCCACAGCATTGAAAGCGCATAAGATGCATATCAATGATATAACTAATTTATATTTCATAATGTTAGAGTAGTTTGATTCCTGCTGACAAAAGTAATAAATAAAACCTTATCCTCCAAAATCTCTTTTATGCTTATCCTATCCACGCAAAGCAAAAAGGAGAATTGGTTCACTATGGCATCATAGGATACTCTGTATAAATGGAAAGGGAAGAGATCAAAGTGGCATACAGATCTCTTCCCCTATTGATTTTTAGCTTGTTAGCTACTGAAAAGATAATGTTAAGAGATGGATTCGAGTTCCGATTCCGACAATCCGGTTGCAGATGTTATTGTTTTCGAGTCTATTCCCATCTGCTTCATATTGCGGGCAATCCTCTGCATCTCTTCGGCGCGACCTTCGGCGCGACCCTCAGCCAAACCTTCCTGTCGTGCAGTGTCACGTGCGTATCCCATCTCCGCGTAATAGTCGCGAGATTTCTTAATATCGTAATCATATTGCCGCCTTTCATCGGGAGAAAGGGTTGCGACATTGCTGACACTTGCCAGGCGTTCGAATATGTCGCGGTGTGAGGTAAACGGCATCGTCTGCATAGTGCTCATATTTTTAAGAATATAAATCCATTTGTCAAATTCTGTCAGACACTCGTGTTCCTCCTTGCGGAACATGGGCAGCTGTATAAATGCATAACGCATCAGGTTGCCAGCCGGTT
>DAWBVG010000406.1:0-5388 GCA_052279865.1 Muribaculaceae bacterium | reverse complement strand
AAGCCTAAAACCTAAAGCCTAAAACCTAAAGCCTAAAAATATGAATTATCTGATTACCATTTGTGCCCGTGGCGGTTCCAAGGGAATCCCGGGTAAAAACATAAAGCCGGTAGGAGGAGTTCCACTATTGGCTTACACGGCAAAAATCGCTCTTGAATTTGCACGTAAGTATGGGGCAGACATAGTTCTTTCCACAGACTCGGAAGAAATCAGGCGCGTTGGTGCGGAAGCCGGGGTTCCGACCGATTATGAGCGACCAGACTTTCTTGCAAATGACATCTGCGGAAAACCTGAAGCCATAAAGGATGCTCTTTATTATGCAGAGAAATATTACGGCAAGAAATATGATTTCATAATAGACCTTGATGTCACATCCCCTATCCGCACCCTTGAGGATATTGAGAGTTGCGTAAGTATAATTGCGGAAAATGAGGATGCCCTGACAATTTTCTCGGTGAATCCTTGTGCCCGCAATCCATATTTCAATCAAGTTGAAGAGAGCAACGATGGCTATTGCCATGTTGTGCTTGCCGGACGTTACACATCCCGTCAGACAGCACCAAAGGTTTATGACATGAATGGATCAATATACGTATACAGACGAGAAGCTCTGGATTGTGAGGATCCGCGTGCCGTTACGCCTCGGTCTATCGTATATGTAATGGATCACATATGTTTCGACCTCGACGAACCTGCAGATTATGATTATCTTTCATATCTTATCGAAACCGGGAAAATAAGAATCTGATGAGAGCTCTTGTAATTGGACTTGGATCCATTGCCCGCAAACATATAGCCGCACTTAGGAAGATTAATCCAGAAGTGGAGATAGCCGCCCTTCGTTCTTCACGGAATTCCCTATCAGAAGAGCATGTTATGGATCTCTTCTCCATAGAGGAAGCCAAAGATTTTGCTCCAGATTTTGCAATAATATCCACTCCAACATCAACCCATAAGGAAAGCATCAGGACAGCATTACAGCTCCAAGTGCCGCTTTTTATTGAAAAGCCACTAATCCATACGTTAGACGATCTTTCAATCGTGTCGGAAATAGAAACATCCGGACTTCTTCATTATGTGGCGTGCAACCTCAGATTTCTGGATTGCCTTGATTTCATAAAGAAAGCTACTGAAACCAGAGGGATAAGAATCAATGAGGTGAACTGCTACTGCGGTTCCTGGCTCCCAGGATGGCGACCGGGGACTGATTTCCGCAATATCTACAGTGCACGCCCCGAAATGGGAGGAGGGGTGCATATCGATCTCATTCATGAAATCGACTATATATACTGGATATTCGGGCTGCCCTCAGCCGCCACGGGAATCCTCCGAAGCAACTCATCGTTGGGAATAGACGCCATTGACTATGCCAACTATTGCCTTTCATATTCCAATTTCTGTGCATCCGTGATTCTTAACTACTACAGGCGTGATTATAAGCGCACGCTTGAGATTGTATGGGAAGATGAGACATGGCTCGTGGATCTTCAAAAAAATCGAATCTCTTGTGCAGACCATGTGATGTTTGAATCACAACGTTCAATCCTCGACACATATGAAGCACAACTAAAATATTTCATTGATCTTATAAAGAGCAATGCCTCACATTCCTTCAACGAAGTTTCCGATGCTGTGAATACTCTCAGAATCGCATTATCACCTTTTTCCCGTTGATGATGTTTATTCCCTTAACCGGTTTAGTCAGCTTTCTTCCCATAACATCATAAATAACAGGTTCTTCTTTGTTATCTGTGCGGAATTCTTCTACACCGGTTGAAGGATTCTCCATCTCTTTCGAGAAAGAGAACACCCATTCATTAGCATTGTCATCGTAAGATTGCGACCATAGATTTACAGCATAGTTGACACGCGCAGCACCAGCATTCATAAATATAGCTTTAGATGTGTCTCCCTCAGCAATATCCCTAACATATTTTGTAGTTATCGCACTGTAAGATTCGCCAGAAGTGCTGTCTGTGCCACCCATCCCCTCTTCTGTAAAAAATTCAAAGCCATACTTGTCTGTTACATTTTCAGGTGTTGTCTTCATATAGACCCACCGGCTGTCACTGCCGATCCTACCAGGCACAACAGGCACAAATTCTCCGGAGTCATTTCGATAAACCGGGATGTCACTGAGATAACCATCGGGTGCAGCCTTGCATACGAGCGCAAAATCACTTGATCCATCAGGAGCTTTTTCAAATCTCCAAAGTTGGCAGTCATAATCTGGAGATGTTTGATCCACAGGCTGTTTTACAAATAGCGAACCTCCTGTTGCATCAGGTAAATACTGAATGCACGTGCCAGAACGGGAATCAGATCCGTTATAACGAGTATAAATACGATACCACACACCCTCTTCGGGTGGTGTGAAGTTACCTTCATCTGCAGCAAATGCCGATGCAGGAGATAGGATTACCATAGAGATAATCAGGAGTAATGTGTTTTTCATAAAATATAAATTTAAAGAAATTTCATAGTCATATCGGGAATCTGAAAAATTCAAAAGCTTTTATAAAAAAACAACTAATCGCATACTTATGTTTTATTATACCGCATTAACCCTAACAAGACCACGCTCTAAATTCGATTTATGACGATTAATTTTTATTCGTAGACGAAATTGAGTAAATTTGCAGTTTGAAAGGAGAGATTAGAATATGGCAACAGCAACACTGAATAATAACGACAGACTGCGAGAACTGGGCACCGCCCCTATCTGGAAGATATTATTGAAGTATAGTCTTCCTGCAGTGGTCGGCACTGTGGTAAGCGCTGTTTATAATATAATCGACTCCATAGTAATCGGACATGCCATCGACGATCCCAACGTGGTCAGCGGCATCGCGGTGACATTCCCTGTCATGAATCTTGTGACCGCGCTGGGCATGCTCATAGGAGCTGGTGCGGCAACACGTGTAAGCATAGTGCTGGGGCAAAATGATAAAAGACAAGCGGAAACGATTCTGGGCAACTGTGTCCAACTGACTCTTATCATCGGATTGGCATACGTAGGAGTCTTCTCAATTTTCATTGATCCTATTCTCAAGATGTTCGGCGCTTCTCCGAACTCACTTCCCTATGCACGTGAATTCATGTTGTGGGTGCTCCCGGGATGCGTTTTGCAAAACCTTACGTTTTCTTACAACAATGTAATGCGTGCCTCCGGATATCCTGGGAAAGCCATGTACACAAACATGATAGGGGCAGGAGTCAACGCAATTCTTGCACCATTGTTCCTCTTCGGATTTCACTGGGGAATACGAGGCGCCGCCATTGCTACCGACATTGCAATGCTTATAACCGCCGTCTTCGTGATGGGACACTTCTTCAATAAAAAGAATACCCTTCATTTTGTAAAGGGCACTTTCAAACTGCAATGGAGAGTAATCCGAAGCGTCCTTTACATCGGCATGGCTCCATTTCTTATCAATGTTGCAGGTTCGATGATAAACGCGATTATCAACAACACTTTATACAGCTATGGCGGCGACAATGCAATTGCAGCGGTGGTTGTATTCAACCGGTTCGTAACGATATTCGTATTTGTGATTATAGGCATTTGCCAGGGCATGCAACCTATTGTGGGATATAACTATGGCTCTGGACGTTATCCTCGATTGTTCAAAACATTATGGCTTGCAGCCGGCACGGCTGTAGTTATAACAACTCTTGGAAGCGTAATCGGTACATTGTTCCCTCGCCAGATAGCATCCATGTTCATGCAAGACGAGGCGCAGATCCAATGCGCCGTAAACTGTCTGCATTATACGACCATAATGTTCTGGATGGTTGGATTTCAGATTGTTGCCACCAATTTCTTCCAGGCTCTTGGAATGGCAGGGAAAGCAATATTCCTGTCGCTGACACGACAGATTATATTCATGATTCCCATGCTGTTTATTCTTCCGCCGCATATGGGGCTCAACGGAGTCTGGGCTGCCTTCCCCGTCAGCGACACAGCTGCTACGGTTGTAACCGCCCTCCTCCTCTTCTTCCAGATACGAAAAATAAAGAAAAAGGAACCCGCCGCGCAATCGACAGTTATTTAAGCATAATAGGTGAGATGAAACGATTTTTCCCTTCAAAGTCTGTGTTGTCGCCAATTTTTGCAACAGCCGTCAACATACTTATCGTTTTTTTACTCTATTTTATCGCAAGAATAGAGTTCCTGCTTGAAAACTATAGCTATTTCACGCAAGCCATAGAGGAAGGAAGGCTTATAAATCTTTTCATTGCCGGCTTCCGCTTCGACACACCCGGAATTTTCTACACAAACGCTCTTTATGTGCTTCTCATGTTATTCCCTATCCACTACAAGGAAAGACCGGAATGGTGGCACATCTGCAAATGGGTGTTTGTAATAATCAATACAGTGGCTCTTGCTGTAAATCTCACCGACTCCGTGTATTTCAGCTATACTCTTAAACGCACATCCTGGAGCGTGTTCGGAGAGTTCGGCAATGAGAGTTTTGGCAAGATAATTGGAGTTGAATTGCTGCGTCACTGGTATCTTGTAGCCCTTCTCGCCGTGCTTGTATGGGGAATGTGGAAGCTTTATGTAATGCCCGAGCTGGAAATCAAGAAACAGTCGTTGCCTCGATACTACATACTTACTACCCTGTCTCTCATCCTTGCCGGCATCATCATCGTTACCGGAATCAGAGGCGGTATGTTCCGCCACTGGCAGAACTATATATTAGCTTTCCCGCTGGCATATATCGCATACGTGCTGTTGAAACGAAAGAATTCGAAATTTAATAAAATATGTGGGATTCTGATTGGGATTGTGTCTGCTGTTCTGTTCGTCGCAGCTCCTATCGGAGGATGGAGACATCGCGACATACGTCCTATCGCCATTTCAAACGCCAATGCATATGTGATGCATCCGGTGGAGACAGCTCTGGTACTAAACACCCCGTTCTCAATGATTCGTACTATCGGTAACGTTCCTTTTTCCGACCCGCACTATTTCGATGACAAAACGCAACTTGACGCCATATATTCACCCCTGCATATTCCGGCTGATTCATTGACAAAGAAAAAGAAAAATGTGGTAGTGCTCATAATAGAAAGTTTCGGCAAGGAATATATTGGAGCTCTCAATAAGAATATCATCGGCGAAGATTACAAAGGTTATACACCTTTCACCGATTCGCTTATCCGGCATTGCGCCTATTGGAGATACAGTTATGACAATGGGCAGAAGAGCATTGACGGAATGCCCAGTATTCTTGCCGGTATTCCATCGTTCGTCAGGCCATTCATTGTCACCCCCCAGGCTGTAAACAATCTCAAAGGCATACCGGGAGCGTTAAAAGACAAAGGATACAACACTGCATTCTTCCACGGCGCACGCACGGGAAGCATGGGATTTGACGGTTT
>DAWBVG010000405.1:0-2954 GCA_052279865.1 Muribaculaceae bacterium | reverse complement strand
TGGATAGGGCTGGATGGGGCTTAATGGGGCGAGATGGGGATGGGGCTGGATAGGGTAGGATGGGGAGGAGTGACTTTTAAATCAGGAATATGGATTATGATTTGATTCTCGGGATGATCAGGGAGCGCTTTGGCGCGAAAGAGGGGGAGTTTGTACCCCTGCATGCCCCGACATTTGCCGGAAATGAAAAGAAATATCTCAACGAATGCATCGACACTACGTTTGTATCGAGTGTCGGTGCGTTCGTTGACCGTTTTGAAAGGGATATGGCGGCATTTACCGGTGCCCGAAGGGCGGTGGTTTGTGTGAGCGGCACGAACGCGTTGCATATGGCGTTGATGCTCGCCGGAACGGAACGTGATGACGAGGTATTGACGCAGGCATTATCGTTTATCGCAACTTGTAACGCCATATCATATATTGGTGCGCATCCCGTTTTTATTGATGTGGATGCAGACACCATGGGTCTCTCACCGGATGCGCTGCGCCATTGGCTTGAAGACAACAGTATGAGAGATGCGCAAGGAGTGTTGCGCAACCGTAAAACCGGAAGAAGAATAAAGAGTGTGGTGCCGATGCATACTTTCGGTCATCCATGCCGCATAGATGAGATTGCAGCAATCTGCGATGAATATGGAATCGAACTTGTGGAGGATGCCGCCGAGAGTATAGGATCTTTTTACAAAGGTAAGCATACAGGTACGTTCGGCAGGGTTGGCGCGATCAGTTTCAATGGTAACAAAACCATCACCACAGGAGGAGGAGGAATGTTGCTTTTCAATGACGAGAAGCTTGCCGACTTTGCAAAGCATCTTACAACTCAGGCAAAGGTGCCCTCGCGATGGGAGTTTGTTCATGACCATATCGGATATAATTACCGTATGCCCAATATCAATGCCGCCTTGGGGTGTGCACAGCTTGAGGAAATCGACGGCTTCATCAAATCAAAGAGGGAGACAGCCGAGGTATATAAAAAATTCTTCGAAAGTGAACCGGGAGGAATACGTTTTATGGCTGAGCCGGTAAACAGCGTTTCGAATTATTGGCTGAATGCAGTAGCATTCCCTTCAAGAGATGAGCGAGACCGTTTCTTGGAATACAGCAACGATCATGGCGTGATGACTCGCCCGATATGGGAGCTCATGTGGCGATTGCCGATGTTTGAAAAGTGTGAAAGAGACGAACAGGAGAATACCATACGTCTTGCCGACACGATTGTAAACTTGCCGTCGTCCGTTGTCCGACATAATGTTTAATGTGTAATGTTAAATGTTTAATTTCTGATGGATAAGGATTTGATACTTATAGGGGGAGGGGGACATTGTCGGTCGGTGATTGATGCGGCGGTCAGCGCCGGAATGAAAATCCGCGGAGTGCTTGATATGCCGGAAAGAATAGGCACGATGGTGTCGGGATATCCTGTGATCGGCACTGATGAAGATATTCCCTCTTTTGTGAATGATTGTGAGTTTGTGATTACTTTGGGTGCCATCGAGAATCCTGTGCCCAGAGAGAGACTTCATGAAAGAGTGAAGGAAGCGGGAGGAACGTTGGCAAGAGTTGTGGCGTCCACAGCATTCGTTTCGCCATATGCAAAGATCGGTGAAGGGTCGGTTGTGTTGCATCAGGCAGTGGTCAATTCATCAGCAGTTGTCGGCGACAGCGTGATAATCAATACCGGAGCAATTGTTGAGCATGACTCCGAAGTGGGAGACTATACCCATGTATCCACGGGAGCAAAGATAAATGGCGCTTGCTGTGTAGGGCGCCGTTGTTTTATAGGAAGCGGTGCAACATTGGTTCAATGCACGAATGTTGGTGACGATGTGTTTGTAGGTGCCGGTTCGTTAGTGGCGAAAGATGCGCTCTCAGCCGGCTCATATGTCGGCTATCCGGCGAGAAAGGTAAAATAATTATTAACCAAAATACATTTATGTTGCGGATTATTGCAGAAGCGGGAGTGAATCATAACGGGTCGCTGGAGACAGCGATGAAATTGGTGGATGCTGCGGCAGACGCCGGTGCCGATTATGTGAAGTTTCAGATTTTCAAGGCAGAGAATCTTGTGACAAAGGATGCTCGGAAAGCTGAATATCAGAAACGGAACATAGGAGATGCCGATGACTCGCAGTTGGCTATGCTGAAGCGTCTCGAACTCAGCCGAGAGGATCATATGAAGCTGATTGAACATTGTCGCCAACGAGGCATTAAATTCCTTTCTACGGCTTTTGATCTGGAAAGCGTGGACTTTCTGCATGAGCTTGGTATTGATGTGTGGAAAATTCCTTCAGGGGAAATTACCAATTTCCCTTATCTTCGTAAGATAGCATCCTATAATGAAGAAGTGATAATATCCACGGGGATGTGCGATATGGAGGAAGTGAAAGATGCGGTAAGAGCATTGCATGAATGCGGCAATGATCTGCATAAAATGACTTTGCTGCATTGCAATACACAATATCCCACTCCGATGGAGGATGTGAATCTTCGGGCGATGCTATCTCTGAAAGAGCTGGCGGAAAATGTAGGACTTTCTGATCACACCCTCGGTATTGAGGTACCGATTGCGGCGGCGGCTCTCGGTGCTTCCGTGATAGAGAAACATTTCACATTGTCTCGGAATCTTCCCGGTCCTGACCATAAGGCATCACTGGAGCCTCATGAACTCAAGGCGATGGTCGCGGCTATAAGAAATATCGAAAAAGCACTCGGCAGCGCAGAGAAACACCCTACGGCATCCGAAGTGGGTAATAAAGGAGTTGCCAGAAAAAGTATTGTGGCGTCACGACATATAAAGAAAGGGGAGATTCTTACCGATGGTAATATGACCACCAAACGCCCGGGCACCGGAATCTCACCCATGCGCTGGCTTGAGGTCGTTGGCACCCCGGCAATTCATGACTTCTTCCCCGACGATCAAATAATGTTGTAATAAGGCTTTAGGTTTTAGGCTT
>DAWBVG010000404.1:0-5945 GCA_052279865.1 Muribaculaceae bacterium | reverse complement strand
TCTTTATAATGTCTATGTCAAGGGCAAAATTAGAGTAACATGAACAGCTCGAGGAGCGATCGGAAAATTTCAGCGAAGACACGGGATTCAGAATCCTTTCCCATTGAGTGTACCCACCGTTTTCGTCATAAACCGGTAGATAAGAAGGATAACTTTCCGCGGCAAAAAGCGAACCGCCGCACGCACCGCCCTGGTTTCCGACATCTCCTCCGTTGGTTGAGTTCGTGTATGAATTTTTGTTAAGGTTCACAACTGTGGTGAGGCGCATGAAGTTTGTCAACTTGGTCTGAATATTGGTGCGAAGCGAATAGCGCTCCATATCAGAATTCTTTACCGTGGCTTGCTCATCATAATAGTTGAGACCCAAGTAATATTTCACCCATTCCGAACCACCGCTTATCGTCAGGTTATGGTTGGTGATATAACCTGAGCGCAACACGTTCGACCTCCAGTCGGTATCGATAGCGTCCCTTATCATAGCGTTGGTGAAGATAGGCTCGAAATGTCCGTCATAAGCTGTGTTCCCATATGGATATTGACCTCGTTCGTATAGATAATTCTCTTTCATGTAAAGGTTCACCATATTCATAAGCTCCGGACCTTTCAATAGAGTCTTATAGTTGTAATGCTGCTGATTAGAGTAGCTTCCTTCATATGTTATGGTGGGTTTGCCTGTCTTTCCTTTCTTTGTGGTTATAAGAATAACTCCATCTGCAGACCCGATACCATATATTGCTGCTGCGGCATCTTTCAGCACTTCAATAGATTCGATGTCACTCGGGTTTAACCCTTGAAGTCCGGAGCGGTTGATGGATGTAGGGAGTAAAATTTCGCCGGTGCCACCCTCGAGAGAACCTGACGGCATCACCACTCCATCCACAACATAGACCGGCGTACCTCCGCCCCTGACTGATATATTGATTCCACCACCGGGCTGAGGACTTGCCACATTTGCCTGCACTCCTGCTGCTCGACCGAGAAGCATCGAATTGACATTACTCGTTGCTGCTTTCTGAATCCCGTCAGCTTTTACCGACGTAATGGATGTAGTTAGATTCTTACGAGTTGTAGCACCATACCCGGTCACCACGACCTCATTGAGGAGACTCATGTTCTCCTTGAGGGTGATGTTCACCTCCCCGGGCTTAGTTATTTTCTGCTTTACAGGTTCATATCCGACATAAGTATACTGCACGATAGAATTCTCAGGTATTTTCAGACTGTAGACTCCATCAATATCGGTGGCTGCCCCGTATTTACCGGCGCTTGTCACAGAAACACCCACAAGTGGCTCTCCCGTGTTATCAACTACTTTACCGTATATATTCACAAGTGCCTTTTCTTTTGTGACGGTTGACTTAGATGCATCTGATTGAGCTATTATGATATGCTTCTTATTAACCTTGTAGCTTAGCTTGCGTGGAGTAAGTATCTTATTCAATACTGAAGACAGATTCTCATTGTCAGCTTTAATTGTGACGGGAGCCGCCGAACCAACAATGTCATTATTAAAGAAGAAATGATAGCCGGATTTCTTTTCCAGCAATGAAAGCACCTCAGTAAGTGGGCGCTCACTTACATTTATACTGACTTTCGCATTCTGGGCGTGAATGTATCCTATATCTGCCAGACAAAGGATAACAATAAGCAGACATCTTTTGAAAGTTGCCATGCCTAATCTGTTTTTTAGATTCATATTAGTTAGGTTTATTGTTTTCTTGGTTTCAAAAGATACATTGCGACATCCTCTCCACCCACCTTGATTTTAAGTGGCTTACGTGTGTTCCCCTTCTTATTCTTATTCCACAGGTCGAAAGTGTCATATGTAAGATTCAAGAAGTCTGTTGATCTGTCGGAAAACTTATCATATATATTAAAATCCTGCCAATCAAGACTGATATCTTTGGGATCGTGATTGCGGTTAAATATGCATAAAGCCCAATTGTTGTCGGTCAGTGGTTTCCACCATATTTCAATTCCATCGTCCTGAAGTATCCGAAATCCCTGGATTCCAAGCGGATCCTGATCGACGGCAATGACATCTTTATTCATAAGCACCGAAAGGGTATGCGGATTCATATCTCTGACATCATTACCTAAAATCAATGGAGCCGCCATCATCGCCCACAGACTGAAATGTGCACGTTCCTGGTTCTCGGTCAATCCATTACCTATTTCAAGCATATCCGGATCATTCCAATGACCCGGTCCGGCATACTCTCTCAATACAGCGTTTTTGTCGAGGATCTCTGTTACTGCCAGATTCCAGATGCTGGAAATCTGAGTGGTATCGCTGAAGACCGGTTCAATATCCTGCGTGGTTCTCCACATATGCCCTACATCTTTTGCCCACTTCCAAGGTTGTGTTGTGCCCCATTCGCATATGGAGAAAAGTATCGGTCGTTCGGCTTCCCGCAATGCGGAGCTCATCATCTTATATGCGTTTTCCGAATTGAAATTCGGTGTGTTGCACCAGTCGTATTTAAGATAATCCACTTCCCAGCGCGCATATTGCAACGCATCCTGAAATTCATGACCAGCACTGCCGAATTCTCCGGCACAAGTCTTGTATCCTGCATCGGAATAGATACCTAATTTAAGACCACGCTCATGCATGTAATCGGCAAGTGCCTTTATACCGCTTGGAAATCTCTTGGGATCGCTCTGAGGAAATCCGTCTTTATCGCGAGTCGGAGCATGCCAGCAGTCATCGATATTTACATATATGTAGCCGGCGTCTCTAAGACCGGATGAAACAAGTGCGTCAGCTATCGTCTTGATTTTCGTTTCATCGATATCTTCATGAAATTTATTCCATGAACTCCATCCCATCGGAGGTGTCTTTGCCAGTTCCTCATATTTTTGCGCAAACCCGGTGTTTACTGCCAATCCCGATATGAGACACATGGCTAATATTTTCCTGTTCATTCGTCTGAGTTTTATGGTTGTTTTTATTTGTTGATTTCAGGTTAGTCGGTATTTATTATCCCGCAAATCGGGACAAAAATCCACAAGTGATATATAAACGACACTTGAAATTGATTCACCCGAACTTTTAAAAAGTAAAATTTTAATCTTTGAAAATTTTTCTTAAAAATGCTTGCATATGAATAGCATTATAGATAATTTAGCACGCCATGAAAAAAGAAACTGACATATCGAATGACGAAGAATTGCTTAAAAGGATCAAGGGCGGAGACTTACGGGCTTTCGATGATCTGTTCCGTAAATATTACGTCGATATTGTCATGTTTAACTGGCAGTTTGTCTCCAATAAAGAAGATGCGGAAGATATTGCGCAAAGTGTTTTCCTTCATTTGTGGGAACAACGTGAGGACACCGGCATACAATCCGGAGTGAGATCGTATCTTATAAAAAGTGCTCAGAACGCCTGTCTGAATTTTATCAGACATAAGAAAATCATTTCGCAATACAACTCTGAATATCTGACACTCCTTCCATATAAATTTGGTGAAAAAGCAGATGGAATACTTTTATATTCCGAACTGGCAGATCTGATAAACAGAGGGGAAGATTCTTTAAGCGAAAAGGAACGTGAAGTCTGGAATCTCAGCAGACATGCGGGCATGAAATATTCGGAAATCGCTATCGAACTGGGACTTTCGGTACGGGCTGTTGAAAAAAGAATGGCAAATGCAAAACGGCACTTCAGACTGTATCTTAATCGCCATTGGCCATGGATTCTTATAACTCCTATAATAACTTTAACTCAAACGTATGGACTCCTTTAATAACAACGATAGAAATATAGACGGTGGAATAACCATGGAAATGGAGATCCTGATTGACAAGGTTCTCGAAAACCGGGCTGACAGCAACGAGATATCCCTTGTTGAGGAATGGGTTGCTGCAGATAGCATGAACCGTAAAATATTCGAGCAAAAACGGGCATTGCATAATTTCATCTCTCACCCCGGAGATCCCAATGAAGTGGATGTAGAGGACGCTCTTAATAAACTACATCGCGCCATGAAACGTAAACCTCGCTGGACCGATTGGTTGTGGCGTTCAGCTGTTGTCGCGGCATCCGTTCTGATTATAATAGGCATTACAGTATTCTATAATTCATACGACTCAAAAAACAACACAACGGCGGCTATAGCCTCTAATGAAATCTCACTGTGTGCCCCTTACGGATCTCTTGTTGAGACAACTCTTCCCGATGGCACAAAGGTATGGCTTAATTCCAACAGCAAAATAATTTATCCTACAGTTTTCGATAACGATTTAAGACAGGTTTCCATAGTCGGCGAAGGTTATTTTGAAGTGAAGGCGGATAAAAAGCATCCATTTATAGTGGCAACTGATAAAGGATTTGTACGCGCGACCGGAACTGCATTTAATGTAAATGCATACCCCGATAACGATTTGACAGTGGTGCTGGTTTCAGGTGCTGTAAATGTCAAAACAGATATCGGAGACTATCCACTGAAAGCCGGAGAATGTGTGAAAATCAATAATTCATTGCAAGCATCTTTATCACAAGCTGATATTCATAAGGCTTGTTCCTGGCGAGAGGGTGTTATCATCTTTGACAATGACCGATTGCAAACAGTATTCAATAGGTTATCTCAACTATATCCCGTAGATTTCAAGATTGTTGATGAAAGTCTTATGACTTCTCGCTATCATGCAACATTCTCAGGTGAAAATCTGGATGAGATTCTTCATTTGCTGGAGATAGGCATACCTCTCCGATATGAAGAGCAAGAGAATGACAGCAACTCTGCCAGACGACTCATATTTGTCTATTCCCTTAAATAGAATATTGAAGATTATATATCCAACCACCTGCAATCAAATAATAATCATGTAAGGACGCGAAAGAGACTCCTATTAATACCGATATATGATTTTTTGTGGCTATGAGCGGTTGAGAATAAATCTTCCTTTGGTGGATTGATTTATTACAAAAGAGAAGCAAGGTCAAAATACATTACACGGGTACGTTTGTCTTCGTCATCATTATTAAGAAACTGATAATTGTTCTTAATATAGAAAGGGATTGAATCAACGTATGCATCTACAGTAACGAAGCGACAGCCGGATTTATTGTCAATAATAAAGTAATCTTCAATAAATTCAAGAAGGTATGTGCCAATAGATTGGTGTTGCGCAGATTGTGATATGGCGAGTCTGCCAATCTTTATTGCAGGATAACTTCGAAGACGTTTTTCATTAACGAACTTATGCTTGCGGAATCGATTAAATTCGGTTTTGCTTTCAAAGTCTGAAATAGAAACTTTATCATTAGCAAGACTGAAGTATGCAAGCACATCGTTAGTTTCTTTATCTTCAACAACGTATGTAACCGACAACAAGGCATTACGATAAAGATTAGCTTCATTCAACAAGAAATCATTCAAATCTTCATCTTTACAATCAAACGTAGAAATAGTATCGCCTATATTTAAGCGGCGTACTATGCATCGTTCCTGAAATTCCTCCCGCGTCATAATCAATTAACCATCATTTTAATGATCGTTTCGTAGGAACGTCTGATTTGCGCACGTTTTTCCGGCGAAACCTTTGGCGGGTTCTGCATACGCTCCTCAAATCGGCGAGCATCACTGCCGAAAAGAATTGGAGTCTCTTTAATTGGTCTTGCCATTATTCTTAAGTTTACTTGGTAATTACAAAGTTAAAACAATTTTCTGATAAAAGCTGCTTAAATCCCAATTAATTTGAGATTTATATCCTATTTATTAGTATGTTCTGTCTTATGACCTTTCCCTGATCAAAAGTCTAAATTACAATTTATCAGGATGTGCCCAATAAGGTGAAGGGTTATAAGAAATTTTTCAATTTTATAGATTTGGGGTGAAAATTTGATTTAGTCGGATTTGTTTGCTATCTTTGTCTAATTTAATTCAACTTTGCAAGCGGAAAGTTGAAGTTTATAAGTTTAATCGCGCTGTGCGCAG
>DAWBVG010000403.1:0-3862 GCA_052279865.1 Muribaculaceae bacterium | reverse complement strand
GTTTAAGAGTTTATAAGTTTAAAAGTTTATCTGATGCGAATATGACCGAGTTTTCATTTATTAGCATCAAACAAATAAACTCATAAACTGCGCGAAGCGTAATTAAACTTATAAACTACAACTTTCCGCTTGCGAAAGTTGAATTACTTATCTTATTATACGAATCAACTCTAATAATTTACCAACCAGCAAATTCAAATGATTTGAATTTTTTGAAGGATAGGGAAGAATATTGCAAATTTACTAAAAAAATATGATATACCGGCAATTATCAAAAATACTGGAATATTCATGAAGCAATCCTGATTCAGAAAGGGAAGAAGAGAGGAATAACGAATATCATGAGAATGCCGAGGAGCAGTTGTAGAGGAGCTCCGACTTTTACGTAGTCCATGAATGTATATTGCCCTGCCGGCATCACTAATGCGTTTGGAGGCGTGGAGAACGGAGACATGAAGCAGAGCGATGCAGCGAAGGTTACGGCGAAAAGCATCGGAAGCGGACTGACTCCGTATGCCACGGCGCTCTGTACTGCTATTGGTGCCATAAGCACGCTTGTGGCTGTGTTGGAAATGAAAAGGGTGAGCAACGATGTAGTAAAATATATTCCAGCCATCAGCCAATGCGGTCCCACGCTGCCCAGTGCTTCTACGAGCGATACACTGACGATCTCGCTCACTCCTGTTTTCTCCAGAGCGAAGCTCATGGGCATCATAGCGGCAATAAGTACGATGCTCTCCCAGTTGATGGTTTTGTAGGCATCGGCTACCGTGCGGAAACATCCCGTCAGCATCATCATCACTCCGGCGGTCAGAACTATAAATACTGCCGGAATATTGCTGAACACGAGAGTTGCGATCATGGCAAGCATTATCACGGCAGCAACCGGTGCCTTGTAGTTGATCGTTACTTTGGATGCCTGATTTTCCGGTTCTCCAAGCACAACCCAGTCACGTGTGTTACTGCTGATTCGTTCGATGGCGTCCCATGTGCCTTGAACAAGAAGTACGTCTCCTTTTGCCACTTTCCTGTCTCCAAGATTTTCTGTGATATATTCACCTCCTCTTCTTACTCCGAGAATGTTTACGTTATAACGATTGCGGAAATCAAGTTCGGCTATAGTCTCTTTGAGAATACCGGAGTTGGGGAGTACCACGATTTCAGCCAGCCCGATGTCGTAAAAATCCAAATGTCGTCTTGATTCATCGTTATCATCGGCGATGTGCAGATGATAATCCGACACGAAACGGTCAACGCTATCGCGAGGTCCACGGATGAAAAGAATATCTCCACCTTCGATTACGGAAGATGCCGACGGAGCCTCCTGCGACACATTCTTTAGTAATCCTTTACCTTCTACCACGCGGAGTTCCAACACGTCAAGTCCATAGTTGGCTCTCAGCGCCAATGCCCCGAGTGAAAGTCCCGAGATAGGAGAGGAGGCAGGTACGTCTACGCGCCATAAGTCATGGTTGAGGTTGTATTCCTCTACGATATCGGTGAGAGTGCGGTTCTCTTTCGATGATCCTGCGTTTTTTTTCTTATTTCCGGAAAGCATTTTGCTGAAAGGGATGAGGAGCAAAGTGCCAGCTGCGAGACATATCAGACCCGTAGGGAGAAACGAGAACATAGTGAGAGGTTCTCCGCTGAATTCCTCCCAAGCCTCAGCAATGACAAGGTTTGGCGGTGTGCCTATGAGGGTAAGCATTCCTCCGATGCTTGAGGCAAAGGCAAGCGGCATAAGAAACCTTGATGCGGATGCTCCGGCTGAAGCCGCCATTGAGACTACAATGGGGAGCATTAATGCCACTGTGCCCGTATTGCTGACGAATCCACCGATAAGTCCGGTGGCAAGGACAACAACAAGGAAGAGGCGTGTCGGACTGCCGTTGCCAAGATGCGACAGACGCGCACCGACCATTTTTGCGAGTCCGGTATTGAATATGGCACCTCCGACTACAAACAACCCCACCATCATGATCACTATCGGGTTTGAAAATCCCGAAAGAGCTTCCTGGGTTGTCAGAATGCCGGAAAGGGTGAGTATCAACAACGCAATGAGGGCAACAACGTCGGCGCGTATTCGCCCCCAGACGAAGCCGGCTGCCGCCAATACAAGAGTGATTATGGTGATAAGCATAGTTTAGATTTTCTTATAAATATAGATAAAAGATATAGATAATGCAAAATTAATGATTTTCCCGTGCTGTCGCAATACCCAGCTTACCTTCGGATTTGAATATTGAGACTCGGCATATTCAAGCATTAGTCGACCATATCTTTTTTCACCTAAAGGCAGCTTCGACTGCTATATTTTTTATTTCAACGGTATAAGGATCAAGATTGACGGCTATACAAACAGCTATCGGCATGCCATTAAAGAAGCCGATAAAAAGAATCCCAGCATTAAGATGTCGATCAATCATTGATTCTGATTCAGACATGACTGAGATCAAAATTACTGGTTTTCGCTATTTACACAACATCTCGGATGTTAAATCGATAAGAATATTGTTAAAAATTCCTTGGATTATATTCCCTTCTTCACAATCCACTTATCAACACTTTGGTTGAGCCTTTCCGGGAGAGAACATATTTCGTGATTTGAACAGGACATTATCGCACCATTGTCCTAAGAGCGCGTTCCTTAAAATTTTGACCGCCACTGCCCCGGTGTGATTCCTTCAATTCGACGAAAAAAACGGCACATTTCGGTAGGTTCTTCAAAGCCCATCATGAAGGATATTTCGCTGACGGTTCTGTCTGTTGTGGAAAGCTCGGCCTTTATATGAGATATGATTGTATTGTCAATCACTGATTTTGCGGAGCTTCCTGTCTGACTGCGGCAGACAGTGTTGATATGCTTGGCGGTAACCCCTAATAATGACGCATAACCCTCCACGCTCTTTACTTCCTTGTATTTTGCTGCGATAAGGAAAATAAATCTCTGGAAAACCCTCTGAATTGATAATGGTACTTTGTCATTCTCTACGCTATGTCCTGTTATCTTCTCACATATCCCCATCAACAGGAATCGCAGGAGGCAGACAGCTCTTTCCACCATCAAGGGACCTTTTGTTTGTGCCAGTCCTTCAAGAATGGTAAGAATGGAATATGTACTTTTAACCTCTGCAGGAGTGCGGATGTAATATGGATTACGAAGATAGTAACCGAACAGTCCGTCGAGATTCCGGGATGCCTGCTCGAAAAACTCAAACGTATATATCATCTTGCGTCCCTTGAAATTATCGCTCACGGCGGCAACTGTCATGTCGGCACCCGGTATTATGGCGAGACTTGAATTGGCAACAAGATAATAAGTGGCACCATTGAGGGTAACAGTAGCATTTCCTTCATAGCAGAACAACCTGCCCCCATTCAGATGGGTTGAACCGATACGCAGACTGCCGGCATCGACTTCCGACACAAAGAAAGGGGTTTCATATCCATTTAAATTCTCCATGAGTGCAAAATTAGCAAAGATTATTGATGTTTGCCATAGCGTGGTTTGTAATTGCACATTAATTGCTCCATTTTGCATATCTCAATAATCATAGATATGAGTAATTTTGCGCCATGAAAAAGAAAAATCTGATTTCAAGAACAATATTGTTCGTAATATCGCTATTTATAATAGCCCTCGGTGTAGCTTTGATAACACGGGCAAATCTCGGCACATCTCCGGCGGCATGCCCTCCTTACGTTCTTAGTCTTGCTCCCGGTTCACCAATGACTATGGGAACATACATGAGTTGTATGCAGGTGATGTTTGTACTTGCACAGATAGCCATCCTGCGGCGACAGTTCGAGCCTTTTCAACTTTTTCAGTTCGCGGCAAGTATTCTATTCGGTTTTTATACAG
>DAWBVG010000402.1:0-11603 GCA_052279865.1 Muribaculaceae bacterium | reverse complement strand
GATATGCCGCATGCGATGACATAATATGTCATATAGAGAAGCATGTTCTCCTATGGTTCCTATGCTTTTGAGTATTCTTTGGCGAAGAGCGTGTTTTTTGAAAAGTTCCTCCTGTGTAATATCCGGGAAATCCAGAACGTTAAGAAATTCAAGTTCCATCTTCTGTGCCAACAATGCCACTTCATATTGTCGGGAAGAAATGGCTCGTTCCACGACCGAGCCAATTAGCTCAAGAGCATCATCATTGAGCGACCGCTCGAACAGTATTCTTGCCTTGCACACATCGGAAAGTAAAGATTCGAGAATGGATTTACGCGTTTCTATCGACAACAGCATGTCAGTGAGCAAGTCGTAAAGATATTTGACAGTAATTTCAAAAGCAGAAGCTGGATAAAGTTTAATAAAACTACATTTTATGGAGGCGGAATCACCTGTAGTATTACGTATTATTAATTGATAAAGAGTGTGATAAAGTTTGGTTTTGTCAAATTGATCCTCGCCATACCTCACCGCAAAGGCTTTACGTTCCGCCTTTGTCATGGATTTTATAAGCGCAATTAATGAATCGATTCTTTTCATATTTGAACAAAGAAACTGAAGCCAGGGAGACTTCATTTTCTTTATGCAAAATTACAATATTACCTTCTCTTATGCAAATCTTACTACTTCTGCATCCTCAGCCTCCAAACTCCTAATTTCCTCATTCCCTCCTCCGCTTTTCGCCACCACTCCCACTTCAGAGAAGTGAGAGGTAAGAGGTAAGAAGGAAGAAGGAAGAGGCTTGACTCAGCAAGTGATGACACATCCCGATTTATAAAAATGTAAGCGACAAAAATATAGGCGGAGCCGGTTGAGTGAAGGCATCCTCTGTGCCCCGTTTGTCGTCATAAACCGAGCCTTCTTGCTGAGTCTAATTATTAAGCATGATATTTAAACGACAGCTTACGGGGCACCGAGGGTGCCTTCACTCAACCGGCTTCGCCTAAAGAATTGATTGTATTCAGATAGATGAAATTAGAGGCGCGTCAATTCACCTTTACCCTATTGGGCAAATCAATTTGCCCAATAGGTGATTTTACGGGTTTCGGGATATGTTGACTCTTCGGTGTTGCCGTCAGTGAGGTTCTTAACCTTCAAAGTTACATTTCGAGAAATCCAGTTGCCATTAGCGTCATACTTATAATCGCTAAAGGAATAGGTACCCTCCCAGTCCTTCTGCTTCTTACCTGTCTCGGTCGCCTTGATTTCCTCTTGCGTCATTACACCATCTTTATATTCGAATGAGATATCCTTATGCGCCTCTCCTTTATAAGCTGATGTCAGATCTATATCTGTCAGTTTATTGTCAGGTGAATACACAAACTTCACAGACATATTTATCATCCCCATGTTTATGTCAAGAGCCACGGGATATCCGGTCTCATTATAGACAATGAAGGAATTCTTAAGCTTTCCGTTCTTGTCGAATTTCAATTTCTTTTGCACCATCATCGGATCTTTGGTAGAGTATTTTATCTCCTTTATATCCCCATGCGCATCCCAAAGGGAAGCCGCCTTGAACTCCTGTGCAAATGTTGCCAGACATGTCGACAATACCAATGTCAACAATAAACCAATTCTTTTCTTCATAACATTACTTATCTGATATAAAAGGGCTCCGCCCGTTATGGACAGAGCCCTTCGGTATAGTTCAATTATATTTCAATTCTCAGTGGCGATCAGTTTTTGGCGATTTTCTTTTCTACCTTCATTGTGCCGTCGGTGAAGACTGTGCGCATGATGTAGACCTGACCGGGTTCGGGTGTGAGAACCTTGCGACCCTGGAGGTCGATAAGTTCAACTTTCTTCACTTCTTTGCCGGCAAATGATTCCTCAACTGCCGATGGTTCTTTATAATCTACAGCAACTTCAAAGTCTTTCTTGAAGCCGTTGTAAAGGCAAGTAAGCTTAACCTTGCCTGATGCTGTTGGAACAGCACGTCCACCATCAATCTTGAGAGCTTTGGAAGTGACTGTCTCCTCCAAAACTGTTTCGATATCGGAATCATCACCTTCGATAATATCTGTTGCAGTCCATTCACATCCCTCCGGACCTACCAAAGTAATCTCTCCGGACACATTTCCGTAAGTATCATTTTCGGCAAGCAGAAGAAGAGCAGAGCCAGCATTTGCGGCATCATTGTCAACAAAAGATGCCAAGACCGGATAACCACCCCATGTAGGATTAACGAAGTTTTCACTAATCACAAGTTCCTTCAACTCTTTTGTTGTTTTCTTAGATCCCGGAACTGTGCGGAACTCGGCACCAGGATTAAGTTCAACATCGTAGAAGCAATTCTCATGTCCTTCCAGCATCAGGCGTTCAACGCCGTCACAAATCTTAGTATAAGAATTGGTATAGGTGGTTCCACTCCATAAATAACGTTCGCTGTTATCTGAGAGGATATAGGTTTTAAGACATGTAACTTTACCGGAATTATAGCAATTGCGTACAACTGAATAGGGCCAGAAGGCACCACCAAAGAGACCTCCCACTCGTCTTTCTGCTGTCACATTTCCTGTGTTATAACAATTTTCGATAATATGTGGAACATCTTCATAACAAGTAGTAAGAAATCCTCCGAGACCTCCTGCGTTACCATTTGTATTTGTTCCGGTATAAAGAGAAACTATATTTCCTATATTGAAACAATCTCTCATGGCTGCGGGATATGTAAGATCTCCGGATGAGAAATATCCTACCAGACCTCCGACAGCATAGTTTGTGGCAGTCACATCTCCGGCATTGAAACAGCGTTCCATCACGCCATTCATCTGACTTATCAAACCGGCTGCAGTCGATGCACCATTTGCCGGATTGGCATTTATAGAATACACATCACCGGTATTATAACAATCGCTCATGTAACTGAACTTGGCAAAGTCACCGATAAAACCGGATACTTTTCCAGCATTTCCTCTTACCTCACCGGAATTGGAACATCTTTCAATCCGGGTCAAGAGCTCTATGGATTTTCCACCGCCAGCCTTAGAAGAGAAACCATACGCATAAGCGGTGGATGTTCCATTTGAAGCGATTACGTCTCCGCTGTTCGAGCAATCGGAAATTTTCCAACCCGCATTTATTGTTCCAATAACACCTATGATATTATTATTACCAAGCAGATTTCCGGAATTATGACAATTTTTGATAAAACCGGTCGCACCCTCTTCATCTATAGCAGATATTGCAGACAATGTATTCACAACACCTGAAATTGTTCCACCCGGTTTTGCGAGCTGGGAAAGGTCTATGTCAGATTTATTTTCACAATCCTCCATATATCCTGTGGCTGCAACATTGTAAGCGACTCCCGCTATCGTACCTGTAGCCATCAGCGGACCTTCGTTAACACAACCTTTCATACCTCCGGCAACATTCGCCACAATACCCATAGCTGAAGTTGTTGTCGAAGTGACGGCTCCCTTATTGACACAGTTCTCAAGCAAAGATCCCGCCTTGGTTTCGTAAACGATACCGGTTGCGTAAGTTTTCTTGGATGTAACAGTACCTTCGTTCACACAGTTCCTCATTATGGAATTCTCATATGAACGACATGCGATTCCGGATGCATAACCATCTGTAAGTGTCTCGACGGTACCTTTGTTGGTTACATTCTCAATCAGACCGTAATTATAACCAACTGCAGAACCGATATAACTGTGAGCTTTGAGTTCACCGTCAAGTGTCAGGTTCTTCAGAGCACCTGTGCTTCCGAGTGTACCGATAAGACCAAGATATTTGCCAACATAAAGGTTGGGACCCTGAAGTCTCGTCTTGATGGAATTATTGTTTGAATATACGTAATTCTTAATGGTATGGTTAGCTCCGTCAAGTTCGCCCTGGAAATTGACACCATTCACAGCCACAAGACGTATAGAGTCTCCTGCAAAATCAATATCATTGGTTATGCGGAAATAATTGCCTCCATATTCCCATTTTGAAGCATCCATGAAGTCGGCAAGCAGATTCCAATCTTCCTTGCTCTTGATCAGATAAGGATCATCTTTCTCACCACTACCCTCAAAGATTACGGGGACAGCACTGAGATTAAATGCCTTGGCATAAACGCCAATCGTCGCCGTTATACTGTCGGCTGTCACAGTCATGCCTTCCGGCTTGACAATTGTCAGCTTGTCTCCTTCAATCTTGAAACCTTCGTTATTCTCCAGTTTGAACGTAATGCCTTCTGCTTTCGACAGCGGCACTTCAGTAAGCACGTTTGTTCTCATCTGTTTTGGAGCAAAAGCCACATAGATCGAACGCATTGCTTTTGAAGCAGTCTCATTTGCAAACACTTTGAGCACGGGATATGCGTTTGCAGAGAAATCAAAATCTTCAACAGGAAGATCCGTCAGTGCACCGCCTGCCACGAGTTCGCTTGAAGAAAGTCCTGTTACTCCCTCAACGCCATTGTTGGAAACTCCTCCGTTCACATTCACAGACGCATCATAATAGTTCCCTGCAAGATTGACACTTCCGGATACTGATCCAAGAACGCCACCTCGCAGAAGAGTTGATTCCAGCACATTTACTACGCCATTGTTGACACACTGCAGGATATCGCCTTCCTGATTATAATTACTTGCAGCTCCTGCAATACCACCCACTTTATCAAATCCTCGTACGCCTCCGTTGTTGACGCTACGCTCAATCTTACCATAATTAGTTCCGACAATACCACCTATAGTGTTTGTCTTGGTTTTGGCGGTTACCTTATCAAACGACTTATTGAACACATCTCCATCGTTCTGGCAGAGCGAAATTGATGCTGTAGCAGCATTATATCCTACTATACCTCCGCCATTTGAGGTTCCGAAACTTACCGCAGCCGCATTATAACATTTATTAATCTTGCCGTTAGTGTGATTGAAACCAACAATACCACCCACATATGATGTCATAGCATTGACAGGGGCATAGTTACGACAATTTTCCACCAAGCCCTGGTTCACACCGGCAACAGAACCTCCGTAAGAGTAATGCATCAACTCACAGTCATCTGCAATGTTGAGATTGCGTACAACTCCGCTCTCACCAATATATGCAAAGAAACCAGTGTAATATCTTGATGCGAGATTCGAAACGGCATCCTTGTCATCACGAACCACTCCATCTATCTTAAGACCGCTCACTTTGTGACCGAGTCCATTGAAGATACCGCAGAATTGATTTACGGTGGCATTAGAACCGGTTGCGCCATAACCTACGCCACTGAAATCTTCCGTAGATGAGAAGTCCACGTCATTAGCCATCACAAAATAATCACCTTTATGACTCTGCTTATAGACACTCACCGCTTCATGAAGTTTCTTGAAATCTTCCGGTGTCTTCATTAGATACGGGTCACCCGCAGTGCCTTCACCGTCAAATTTCTTAGGCACTACGGCAAGACGATAGAGCTTGATACCCCAGTTGTCGGCTGTAGATGCCGTAATTATAGAATTTGCATACTGATCTTTTACAACCACTTTATTGCCTTGCATACGCAACGCCTTGGTCTCATTTGCGCTCTCACCTGCCTCTTCATCAAAATTGAGAGCCCATGCCACATTGGAAGATGGAGTAATATCAAATGAGACTTTCACCTTCTGGCAGTTGTCTGCCTCACGCAACACAAGAGGAAGAGAAGACATTTCACGCGCCTGAGAACCCTTTCCCGTTGCAAGCACGGGATATTTACCGGATTCAAGCGTCCATTTGGAAGAATCAAAACCGGCTGGTAGACGAGATGTAAGTTCTTTTGTTGTGAGTCCCCACCCCTCATAGTCAAAGCTCATGATCTGATTGTCGAAATAACAATTCTGAATGCATACTTCAACCGGACCGGGACCGCTGTATGATGAACTTAAGAACCAGCTGCCAACAATTCCTTTCTTTACGGATGCCGATGTTGAGATAATTTGACCGGAATTATAGCAATTATTGATTTTAGAAACATTGATCATTTGCGTCGGCTTACCCGATGTGAACGAATACCCTACGCCAAGATACCCTACAATACCTCCAACACACTCACTCTTGTCTGTCTTCATGATTGTTCCGGAATTGTAACAATCCGACACCTCCGAATCAGACGTATGACCAATAATTCCTCCTGTAAAAGTATCGTCATCACCTCCGCTCGGGGTTCCAAACGATACTCTTTTTGCAGAGATAGCAGCGGTATTGAAAGACTCTGAAACTTTTGAGCCATTAAGCCGTCCTACCAATCCACCAAGAGCAGACCAGCCTACAGCATCTGAAATAGTTCCGGAAACAAGACATCCGGAAATCTCACTTAAATATGAAATTCCGACAAGTCCTCCTCCCGATTGAGTTCCAAGGCTACTTTTTGCACCATCAACAGTGATATTGGCTTTAACATCACATGCAGATACCGTAGTATTCCGTGTATATCCGGCAATTCCTCCGGCTGTGGTCAGGGAGGTAACATTTCCCGAATAGGAACATCCTACGATAGACCCTCCCCATGCAGCTCCAATAACACCTCCACCCATTGATCCATTGCAATCAACAATACCTAAATTCACTTTAACATTGCTGATATTTCCATAACTTGTGCCGGCAAGTACACCGATATTGCTACCGGTGGAGGTAACACGTGGTTTCTCAAATATTATATTCTCCACAGATGAACCCTCTCCTAAGACTCCGAAAAGACCGGTATCAGAGAATCCTTTGCCATCTACATAGAAATTCGTTATCTCATATCCCTTGCCATCAAGCTTTCCACAGAAAGGAACGGCGACAGAGCCAATAGGCAACCACTCAGTTGGTGAAACTCCTGAAAAATCAAGATCTCCACTCAATGCAAAATAAACTCCTTCAAAAGATTCACCCTCCTCACTTGCCTGCGAAACAACCTGAAGCTGAGCTGCTGTTTCTATCATATAAGGAGATTCTTTGGTTCCTTCACCCTTTAAATCCAGGACTGCCGGTTTTGGATAATTTATAACAGCTTTGGTAGTTATTGAAACCTCATTATACATGTAGCCTATAACCTGAGTAGGAGCATAGCGCGAAGAAATCGCCCAACCGTCAATCGACAAGCTTCCTTCTCCCTCATCCTTGAGAACCATATTGTTCTTCCAGTCTATGGAAACTTTCCATTTCTGGGTGTTTACATCAAGCTCATATGATGCCGGATAATTCATAAAGTCTCCATACATCATATTCGTATACATCACCTGTGGAGAAATGATAATACGCTTGTCTGCTGTCAACCTTGAGGTAAGAATGTCATTGGAATTGATATTGCCAAAACCGTAGATGACCAGCTCATTGGGTGCGGTCTGCTCCATATACATCTCATACATCATGAGCTTGTTCTGCGATATATTGTAGCCGGCTACTTCGGTGTTCGGAACTACCCATTCACTTCCGGAGAAGACATTGAAAAGACGCCCCCAGTTCGGAGACCTCTGCAATTCACCGTCAACCTCTTCCATCTGAGTGACCATCACGCCCCAAGTGCCAAGAACAATCGTACCATCGCTCTGCAATGTACCCTTAAGATCACCCTCAACAGTATAGAATTTCCCATCTCTGATATCCATGGGCACCATGCTGACTTCGCCATATGAGGCATGCTGGTAGATCTTTTGCTGAGGAATAAGGACTTCTCCCGTCTGCAGATTAATTTTCATATCAATCACGGCACCAAGTCCATAAACATTTCCAAGAGCATAAACCCCGTCTGTCTCAGTCGGCTCGACCGTGATTCGGGAACTATACATTACGGAATTGAAATTGAGGTCCTTGGTCATCAAGTTTCCTGTCACAAGTTTTGGAACCGTCGCGCCCTCTACTTTTCGAATCTTTTTCGGAGCTATGGAAACCAATCCTTTCTCTCCCGGCAGTGCTATCCCTTTCACTGAATCTTCAGACAAAATAACTTCTGCCTGCGGATGGGCATCAACCGCGACAGCAGGAACATATTCCTTACCTGCCATCATCGTTGCCAAAAATGGTTTTTCCAATCCTTGTTCAGGATTTTCCACTCCATAAGAAACGATCTCTTTCGGCTGCGTCTGAGCCTCTGCCGGCATCTCGGTTTTCACAATGGTTTTCGCCAGCTCCTGAATCTCCGCCTTGTTCAGACGGGGAATCACTGCGGATCCTGCCAGTGCGAAAAACACAACCAGCGTTGCTGATAGTAGTTTTCTTACCATAATGGATAATTTAAATGGTTAAATCGGAATCCCTCAGGAAAATTCTCATATCGTCCATTGGTATTCCCTGTTATATCTCATCGTAAAGCTGCATGCAAAGACCAGCCTACGCTATGAAAAGCTTGTCTTTAACTCCAATACAGGATTTGATTCAATTTAACGGAACATGTGTTTACGCTCGCAAAATTATGAATTATTTTTATACTATAGTATATTTTAACTCTTATTAACATTTCATTTTGCGTGTTATTTATACACTTTTAATATCTATTTTCTACAAATTTTCATTTTATCTTAATTTTATAGCGGTTATTTAAATTCTTTAAACTATCTTTGCAAAGTCAAGTCAAATCATTCATGGTTCCACACTATTAATTTTCCATTTATGAAAAAAAGAATATACTATCCATTGACGCTGCTCTGCGCTTGCGCAGTGTCTTTGAACGCAAGTGCTTCACCGATGACGCCCGATCAGGCGCTCCAAAGAGCGATCGGGCAAGCCTCGGCATCAAAGATTAAAATGAAGAAAAAACCTGCAAAGGCAACCGCGCGACTCGCGCACACATTCCGCACAACAGCAACACAGGATCCGACGCTATATGTTTTCAACTTGGGCACCGATGGCGGATACGTCGTAACCCCCGCAGATGACCGCTTCCCACCTCTGCTTGGATATGGCGACAACGGAATTTTTAACATCGACAGCATTTCCCCCGCAATGAAAAGTTTTATGGAAGACTATGCGCGAGAGATGGAATATGCCATTGCCAACGAAAGCGACGAATCAAAAACAACAACCCAGGCATCACCACAATGGGAGCCCATTGCCCCACTCTTAAAATCAAAATGGGATCAGGGCAATCCCTATAATCTATATTCTCCTCCGCTGGAAATAATTGATGCATCCGGCACCCTTACCGGACAGACAATCCCAACCGTGACCGGATGTGTAGCCACATCGATGGCGCAGGTGATGTATTATCACAAATGGCCCGACGTTGGAGTCGGATCCAACTCATATGAATGGAAAACATATTCCGATGTCATGCCCAAGCAACTCAAGTGCGATTTCTCGCAAATGCATTTCGACTGGGACAACATGCTTGACACCTACTCATATGATTCCGAAGGAAATCCGACATGGACCGATGCCCAGGCAAAGGCAGTGGCAGACCTCATGTATGCCTGTGGAATCTCAGTCAATATGACATATAATATGGAACAGGCAGGAGGCAGCGGGGCGGTTTCGCGTCAGCAGTCTTTTGCGTTGGTCGACTATTTTAAATACAGCAAATCGATTCGCTACAAATATCGTGACTACTGTCCTTCCTGGGAATTTGAGGAAATCATCTACAACAATCTAAAGGAAGGTCTTCCCGTGCTCTACAACGGACGCGGAACGGCAGGCGGACACTCATTCGTATGCGACGGCTACGGCGGCGACCACTATTTCCATTTCAACTGGGGATGGAGCGGCGTGAGTGACGGCTATTTCTACCTTGCACGTTTGTCGCCTTCAACACTCGGCATCGGAGGGGCAGCAGGTGGATTCAACTCCGGTCAGGGAATCAGCTATAATATCCGACCCGTAAAAGACGGCATCGACACAGGCACTCCCGAACTTCCATATTTCAACTGCGTCGGCAACTTCGATTTCGCATCGAGGGCTGAACAAACGGCAGCAAACGGCTCGAAGTTGATGTACACCACCTTCAAGGTCACGACTCCGGTCTCGGGATACAATGCCGGATTCTGGAATCTGTCGAGTGTGCCGTTTACGGGATATATAGGCGTAGCTGTAGAAGACAAAGAAGGGAATGTCTCTTTCGTACCGGGCCTTGAGTGTAAGAATTGGCAATCCAACTCTGGAACGACACAGATTCCGGCATATCTTGAAGAATTTACGGAAGGCATTTACAAAATCTATCCCGCATATTACAACACTGTTGACGATGATTCCAACTATATAAACGTTGTGAATGGATATCGCGACCACGTGACAATGACGGTGGATGCCGCTGGCAACCGCACGTTTGCCAACGCAACGGTAGAGGAAGAGCTTGCCAACGCGCCCGAGCTGGCAGTCACATGCTTCAGCTACGCAGGCAAAATCTACAGCAACAATGCCCACGACTTCCTCTTGTCTGTTGCCAACCACACTAAAGACAAAGATTATTACGGCGACCTGACAATGGTGCTCAAGAACTCAGCGGGGAAAGTATTAACAACAATGCCCATTGGGAAATACGATATCCCTGCAGGGCTGACCATCCCCTACTCTTTCAATCTGACACTCGACGTGCTGAAGAAAGATTATGTTATTTCTTTCCGCGATTCTTATGGGCGTGACCTCCCGGGAGAATATCCCATGAACGTATCCGAAACGGGGAAAGCTCTCACAACGCAATTGCGTGTCATGACATTCGCTCCTACCGACATACTTCCTATGTCGACAATCGGAAACATCTCTTTCCAGGTTGCAAATTCTGGCTCCACAGCCGTTACTGCTCCGGAATTCGGAATCGCATATTATAAGATCGGAGAGACTTCAGGGAAAGGGTGGTCATTCAAATACCCCAATCTGACAATCGAGTCTCAACGTATCTACAACCTCTCCCTCGCAGGTTTACCGGCAAATCTCGAGGAAGGAGACTACGAAGTGAAGATGTTCTATTATCCCGACGGTACCGCCAGCGAAGAAGCAAAGAAGAACCGCATCACGATCAGCACCCCGATAGCAGTAAGAGTCGGATATCCGGTGGAATCAGTGTCTCTTAACGACCATGCGATTGAAATGAAACCCGGAGAAACAAAGAAACTGGAAACCGGAGTAACACCCGCCAACGCCACATTCCGCCTATTATCATGGATAAGCAGCAATCCTGCAGTGGCGACTGTAGACAACGAAGGTAATGTAACAGCGGTTGCTGACGGACATGCCTTCATATCTGCCACGGCATACAATGGAGCCAACGATGTTTGCGAAATTACTGTAAACAGCTCTTCTTCCGTCTCCGACATCCAAGCCTCCGGTGCACGCATAATAGCTGTGTATTCGGCAAGCGGCATCAAAGTGCTCGACTCTCCCTCGGCAGAAGCCCTACTTGCTTTGCCTGCCGGCTTATACCTCGTGCACACTGACGCCGGAACATACAAGATAGCAAAATAACACACCTAAACACCTATAAACAGTGATTCTACAAATCGCGGTCCGTGAGATATGGACCGCGATTTTTGCATATACACCCCCAGAATTTTGTGGATTTGTATGGATAATTTTGTGGAAGTGGAAAATTATCAGTAAATTTGCGTGTTAAATACGTCTCAACCGAGACGGCATCAATTTGAACAATTCAACTTTCGCAAGCGCAAAGTTGAAGTTTATAAGTT
>DAWBVG010000401.1:0-3947 GCA_052279865.1 Muribaculaceae bacterium | reverse complement strand
TTTTTAATGTTTAATGTGCAATGTTTAATGTTAAATTAATTGCATCAACCTCACATTTCTCCTTTTACCCTTTACCTTTAACCTCTTACCTTCAATTCGAATTAGATTCGTTTTCCTTTCGTCTCCGGCAATCCTCTCGTGAAATATATCAGACCTCCGAAGCAGATTGCGGAATAGATCCAGAATGTGCCATAGCTGCCAAGAGAGGCATTGAGCAGTGGGAACGTATATGTAAGTGTGAGGCATCCCGTCCACAAAGCGAACGTACATACCGACACGGCTACCGCACGCACACGATCTGGGAAAAGCTCCGCGATCAGCACCCAGGTCACGGGTCCCAACGTCATGGCATAGCAGGCAATCGCCGCCACCACAAGTATTATCATGAACATACCTTTCACTTCCATCATATAGCAAGAACCCAACACAAGATAGATGACTGCCAGACCGCCGGCACCCCAGAGCATTAGCGGACGGCGCCCAATCCTGTCTACCGTAAAGATCGCCACAAATGTGAAGATAACGTTGGTGATACCGGTGAGCACGATATTGAAGAGCATATCGCCAAGATCATACCCGGCATCGGCAAAGATTTCTTGTGCATAATTGAATATCACGTTTGTGCCACACCATTGTTGGAACACAGCTATGAAAATTCCAAGAATAAGTATCTTAGCATACTTCCGGCTGAAAAGAGCCTTGAGTCCACCCTTCTCAGGTTTCTCACCTTCGTAATATTCGGCAGCCGCCAGCTCCGTCATGGCATAATCCACTCCTCCGATTTTCTTAAGGATATCAAGAGCTGCGGAAGTCTTGCCCGTAAATGCAAGCCACCTCGGACTCTCAGGAATGAAGAACACAAGAATCATGAAAGCCGCCGCGGGGAAAGCTTCTCCCCAGAACATCCAGCGCCATCCCCATTGACAGTTCCAGGAATCAAACAGAGGCTCAGTCATTCCGGCTGGCATAGGTTCGGCAATAAGCATATTCGCGATCTGTGCCCCTAAGATACCGAGCACTATCGTAAGCTGATTCACAGATACGAGTCGTCCGCGCATCGATGCCGGAGATATTTCCGCAATATACATTGGCGAAAGTCCGGACGCTATACCTATTGCAATACCGCCCAAGAAGCGCGCTGCAAGGAAAAGATCGAATGTATTGAACGCCCCGGTCGCATATGCCGACAAAAGAAAGATGACTGCAGCTACAATCAATAACCTCTTGCGTCCATAGCGATCTGCAAGCCAGCCAGCCGTCATTGCGCCGATTAGGCAACCGGCAATAGCGATACTCATTGCGAGTCCCTGAAGCGAGGGATTATCGGCAATTCCGAAATAGACTTCGTAGAATGGTTTCGCCCCGCCGATCACGACCCAGTCATAACCGAAAAGCAATCCGCCCAATGCCGACACCAGGCAGATAAACCCTACGAATCCTTTGTTGATTTTTTCCATAATGATATTAGAAGTTCTTTAATGAAGTTGTTTAAACAACTTATTGATGTTAACGCTTGCAAAGTTAATACCTTCCGCCGCCCCGTAAAATGCAATTTCCCTCAAAAAAGATGGACAATCCAACTATTTTGCATATCTTTGCAAATGAACAGCCAACAATCATTTCGACCAATCAATTTTGAAGAGCGCCATGAAAGTAAAAAAAGGGTTTGCGGGGGAGAGATATCTGGTGATACCGGAGTTTATTGTTGATATGATGAGGAAAGATCCTCTTCTCTCTTGTCTGCATATTACCGATATAGGTTATTATCCGAAGGCTCGTCATCATTATTGCGAACGAAAGGAGCCTATAAGTCAGTTTGTGCTCATATATTGTGTAGACGGGAAAGGATTCTATAACCTTAATGGCAAGAAATGGACGATAGAAGCCGGTCAATATTTCATCATTCCTCCCGACACAATCCATTCGTACGGTTCAGACCTTCAAAATCCATGGACTATCTACTGGATACACTTCGGAGGCACGCTTGCTCCGCAATATGCCGCGGATGCCACCATTCCGAAATCTATTGAGACAAGCGCCACTTCACGCATACGCCATCGGCATGACCTGTTCGAGGAGCTATACAATATTCTTGATGCAGGGCTAACCATAGAGAATCTCCGGTATTCCGGCTCCCTTTTTCACCACTATCTCGGATCTCTGCGTTTTATCCAGCAATACCGAGGTGTACGCAAAGATGCGGATACCGATGCCGTTCAACTGGCAATACATTATATGTCTGAAAATCTTGAACGGCACGTATCGCTTAAAGAGATAGCCTCCAACTGCCGTCTGTCGGAATCCCGGCTATCCGCACTTTTCCGCGAACGCACAGGACATTCCATCCTGAATTATTTCAATCTGCTGAAAATTCGTCGGGCATGCGAACTGCTCGACAACACGACATTAAAGCTGAATCAGATTTGCTTCAAGGTTGGCATCCCCGATCCCTATTATTTCTCACGCCTATTCACCAAAATCATGGGCATGTCTCCCCTCCGTTTCAGACATCGCACCCGCACCTAAATTCTACCCCCCTGCGACGCTTTCCTCCGATAGTTGCATGGCGACATGCCATAATTGCGAGAAAACAGGCGATGGAAATATGGTACGCTGGTGAATCCGCAATCGTAAGCAATATCACATGCTGGATCTATTGTGGAAGCGAGCAAGTATGCTGCTTTTTTAAGTCTTAAAGAGTTGATGTATTCGGTGAATGTTTTTCCGGTGTGTTTTTTGACGAATTTACACAAAGCAGACTTATTCATTTTCATATAAGCGGCAGTTTCGTCCAAGGTGACATTCTCATAAAAATTACATTCGCAATATATGCGTAATTTCTCAGCGTTTTGTTTAGACCTGTTTACCGGCTTACAACCTATCTCTTCCGACTCCGCATTTTCTGCTATAAGAATGAGTAACTGCAACATTAACGGTAAACGCTTTGCTGAATCCAAAACGCGCATTTCCTCCAGCAATCGTGCAATTTCGACAGAAGTTTTCCCAACATACCGTCTCGGCAACCTGATAGCACTAAAAATATCTGCAACGCGAGTTAATTCCGGCAAAACCAGTGAAAGTCTTGTAGGCAATTCAGCAGTAAACAGAAGCGTGATGTTATGTATGTAACCATTATCATCAGTAGACTCATCATCAAAAAACCAACCATGGGGAAATTTCGGAGGAATCAGAATTACCTCCCCTTCATAAAACGGTTGTTTTTCTTCACCTAAGAATCTTATGCCCTGACCACGTATAACATACGACAATTCCCATTCATTTTGAGTATGAATGGAAATCTGCTGCTTGGGTGTAAGCCTTACATCATCGTATATAAATGCCCCTTCCATACGAATTGCAAATATAGTATAATATTTTGGAAAAATCGGTAATTATACGACAATAAAAATCATCTAATTTTGCAGCCGATACAAACCATACTCTTACATATAATTCGTGTTAAATTCAAACATACTCTTATAATGAATACAAATCTTCTTGCTTCTAAACCGCGTTTTGAGATATTAGACGGGTTGCGTGGCGTTGCAGCAATACTTGTCGTAATGTTCCATCTTTTTGAGACCTATTCCAAAGGACCTTGTTTCCAAATACTCAATCATGGTTACTTAGCAGTTGATTTCTTTTTCATTTTATCCGGTTTTGTCATCGGCTATGCCTACGATGACCGCTGGCGCAAGGGTATGACGCAATGTAATTTCTATAAACGCCGTCTCATTCGTCTTCAGCCTATGGTAATAATGGGTACGCTTATCGGGGCAATATGGTTCTATTTCGGTGACGCGCCATTCTTTACTTATGTAATGCAGACTCCGTGGTGGAAGCTTCTGATCATAGTCATTTTAGGCTGTCTTATGTTCCCGACACCTCCCTCGATGGATATCCGCGGATGGTCCGAAGTCAATTCGTTAAATGGCGTCACATGGTCA
>DAWBVG010000400.1:0-3841 GCA_052279865.1 Muribaculaceae bacterium | reverse complement strand
CTCTACCAACTGAGCTATTGCGGCTAATCGCCTGCGGAAAACCGAAAGCGTTGCAAAGTTAATAAAAATATGCAAGAATGCAAAAAATAATTCTTAATGAGAAAGGAAAAGGTTAAAAGTAAAAGGGAAAAGGGAAAAGGAAATTACCTTTGTCACTTTTCGAGGGAGATGGTGTCGGCGAGGATATCGCGCGGAGGGGCTGAGGGGGATTTATTCGAGGTGGAGCCGGATTCGGAGCGCTTTGAGGATTTTTTAGAGGCACGGGAGCGACGCGCATGGCGGCGCTTGCCGTTGGCATTGTCGGCATCGTCGGCAGTGCTGTCGGAGGCGAGAGTGACTACCTGCTGCTGATCCGAAGCGGCTTCGCGTGCGCGATCTTCGCGCATCTGACGCCCTCCGAGACCCCAGACGAGCGCCCCAAACAACAGCACTCCTATCAATAGGGTCCACGCCCCTTTTCGCTCGTTCGTTCGCACTTAGTATAATTTTAAATTTTTAATGTGTAATGTGTAATGAATAGGCTCGCCTCGAATAATTTAACATTACACATTCAACATTCCTAATTTTTCAGAAGGTCCGGACGCAGGCGACGGGTGCGCTCGAGAGCTTGCTCGTAGCGCCATTCTGCGATCTTTGCTTCATGACCGGAAAGGAGGATGTCGGGCACTCGCCAGCCGTTGTATTCCGCAGGACGGGAATATACCGGCGGCGCGAGGAGATTGTCTTGAAATGAATCGGAGAGTGCAGACTGCTCGTCGCCGATTGCTCCGGGAATGAGTCGGACCATAGCGTCGGCAATCACTGCCGCGGGCAATTCTCCACCGGTAAGCACATAATCGCCAATGGAAATCTCTTTAGTGATGAGATGTTCGCGCACACGCCAGTCAACGCCTTTGTAATGTCCGCAAAGGATTATCACATTATTCAGCATCGACAATTGATTAGCCATCGGCTGATCGAAACGCTCGCCATCAGGGGAAGTGAATATGACCTCATCATATTCACGCTCTGCTTTCAGAGCTGAGATACAGGCATCGATAGGTTGGATCTGCATCACCATACCGGCTTCACCGCCGAAGGGATAGTCATCGACCTTGCGGTGCTTGTTGGTGGTATAGTCACGAAGATTATGAACTGCAATTTCAACGAGTCCCTTATCCTGCGCACGCTTGAGGATGGAGCAATTGAAAAATGGCTCCAACATCTCCGGCATCACTGTTATCAAATCGATTCTCATGACGCAAATTTACTAAAATTTTCCCAAACGACAATAAGACCATATCTTACAAAAAGGACACTCCACCGGCAATAACGCAAGAAAGCCGGACATCAAGCCCGGCTTACCTTACATCTGTGTAATTCTATATGTGTGTTTTCACGTATGCGTTCAGGAAGAGGATTAGTCCATCTCCTCGTCAGCCTCATAACCGCCCATTTCACGGATGGCGTTACGGAGCATCGTGTGCTGCTGATAGAGGTTGTTGACGGGCATCTCACCCTTAGTGTAATCGTGCATCGGGCTCTTGAGGAAGAAGCTGAGGAAGCGCTGTATGCCGTAACGGCCGGCACGGGCAGCGAGGTCGCTCAGAAGCACGAGGTCGAGACAGAGAGGAGCTGCGAGGATAGAGTCGCGGCAGAGGAAGTTGATCTTGATCTGCATCGGATAACCCATCCAGCCAAAGATATCGATGTTGTCCCAACCCTCTTTGTTGTCGTTGCGCGGAGGATAGTAGTTGATACGCACCTTGTGGTAATACTGTGTATCCTCGTCATTGCCATGACCGTAGAGATCGGGCTGATTCTCAGGCACGAGAATTGTCTCGAGAGTGGAAAGTTTCGAAACCTCCTTTGTGCGGAAGTTTGCGGGCTCGTCAAGCACGAGACCATCGCGGTTTCCAAGGATATTTGTAGAGAACCAGCCGTTGAGACCGAGACAACGGTCGCCAATGATCGGGGCGAAACCTGATTTCACGAGAGTCTGACCTGTCTTGAAGTCCTTGCCGGCGATAGGCATCTTGGTCTTCTCTGCGAGCTCCCACATAGCGGGGATATCGACAGTTGTGTTGGGAGCACCCATGATGAAGGGGCAGCCTTCTGAAAGCGCGGCATAAGCGTAGCACATTGAAGGAGCGATATGTTCTTTGTCGTCAGCCTTCATGGCAGCTTCGAGAGCGGCGAGAGTGCCGTGTATCTTCTCGTCAACCGGCACATAAACCTCTGTTGAAGCAGCCCAAAGCACAACCACGCGGTCAACTCCGGATTCTTTCTTGAAGTTGCGGATATCCTCACGGATCTGCTCGGTCATGTCCCAACGGTCTTTGCAATCCTTCACATTGTCGCCGTCAAGACGCTTTGCATAATTATGATCGAAGGCTGCCTTCATAGGCTTGATAGCCTCGAGTTCCTCTTTTACAGGATTGATATCCTTCTCTTTGAGAACCTCAGCATTGATTGCTGACTCATAAGCATTTGCAGGGTAAACGTCCCAAGCCGCGAACACGATGTCGTCGAGAGTTGCGAGGGGCACGATATCCTTATAGTGGAGATATTTTTTGTCTTCACCTTTGCCAATACGGATCTTGTCGTATTGTGTGCATGAACCGATAGGTTTTGCGAGACCTTTGCGGACCATTAATACTCCGGTCATGAATGTAGAGGTGACAGCACCGAGACCTACTACCATAACGCCAAGTTTACCTTTAGGCGCTTCAGCTTTTTTTGTTGCCATAATAAACGTGTGTGTTCTTTTATTTTTATTATTACTAATTTCAGAATTAACACTACGGAAATCCTCAACCTTTCAAACTGATTTGCGGTATAACCGCCAGATGAAATCGTTTTCAAATTTCCGGCGGTAAAATTAGGTCCGATTTTAATAATGGCAAACTATTTTGGACAAAAAATAAAGGGGTCAATTCTTAAAGTTTATTAAGAGACCCCTTTATTGGATAATATTTATTAAATAATATGGCTTTTATAAAAAATCTGTTAATTTATGTTAATTGGGCTTATTTGCAAAAGTAGTTAATTTTGGTCAATTTTTTGCAACATTTCCGGCACCTCGCGGATGTCAGAAATAGTATTGGGATATGTCTGTGCATCCTCATCATCAGTCCAACCCTTACCTTTTATCCAGATTGCCTTGCAACCAATCTTCTCAGCCGGTTTTATATCCTTACGGTAGCTGTCGCCTACAACCACAGTCTCGTCCGGTTTGCAGCCCAATGCCTCGACACCGAGACTGAATATCTTTGGATCAGGCTTACGAACGCCTACGACCGCGCTCTCGATAATTTTCGGGAAATAACGTGCAATCCCGAAATCCTTGAGCACCGTTTCCACATTACCATAGAAATTAGAAACAAGAACAAGTTTATACTTCTTGCTCAACTCCTCAAGCACAGGCGCAGCTTCCTCTACCTTGGCACGTGCTGAATGATAACAGATGCCTGCAACCTCACCGGCTTTAGCCTCAACTTGCGCGGGAGGGAAAAGCCCTTGTTCGGAAAGCCATTGCAATTCGAGACGCATCTTAATGAGAAGAAGATCGCCGAAATTATGCTCCGGAAGAATGTGGCGTGTACGCGCGAGCTCTCTCTCTGCATACACATATGCTTCGCGGAATTCTGCTTTGTCAACTGCTACGCCGGCTTGCTGATAAGCACTCCAGATAACCTCACTCCAATGGTCGCCCCCGGTGTCGAGAGTGCCTCCATAATCAAAAATTATTCCCCGTATCACTATAATTAATGTTAAATGTGAAATGTTTAATGTTTAATGCCTTCGGTTAATGTGTAATGCCTTCAGTTAATTTGTAATGTGTAATGTGTAATGTGTAATG
>DAWBVG010000399.1:0-4479 GCA_052279865.1 Muribaculaceae bacterium | reverse complement strand
GGGATCGCCCTTCTCTTCGTTTGAATACACGCCTGAAATAGTTTTGATTACTGCTTTGTAACGACCAACAACTGCCTCGCATGCATCTGAAATCTCACCCAGTGATGCGCGAAGACCGGCTGCCTTGACAGCGAGATCGAGAAGGTTTCCTTTCGAAGGATCTTTCACAGCTTCTGTGATCTTGGCGAGAGCCTCCTGAACGGCAGCCTCGTCACGATTCTTCTTCAGCTCCTCAAGACGAGCACACTGCTCTTTGCGAACCTCAGTATTGTCAACCTCAAGGATATCGATGGGATCTTCGTGATCAAGACGGAATTTATTGATACCGACGATTGTCTGAGTTCCCTTGTCGATATGAGCCTGTGTGCGGGCAGCAGCTTCTTCGATTTTGAGTTTGGGAAGACCGGTTTCAATTGCCTTAGCCATACCACCAAGTTTCTCAATCTCCTGGATGTGTTCCCACGCACGGTGTGCGATCTCGTTGGTAAGAGACTCAACATAGTAGCTACCGCCCCATGGGTCAACCTGCTTGGTGACATAAGTCTCATCCTGGATATAGATCTGTGTGTTACGTGCGATACGGGCAGAGAAATCTGTCGGGAGAGCGATAGCCTCGTCGAGAGCGTTGGTATGAAGTGACTGAGTGTGACCGAGAACGGCACCCATAGCCTCAACACATGTACGACCAACGTTATTGAAGGGATCCTGCTCAGTAAGCGACCATCCTGAAGTCTGACAGTGCGTGCGAAGAGCGAGAGATTTCGGGTTCTTCGGATTGAACTGCTTAACGATCTTTGCCCAAAGCATACGTGCTGCACGCATCTTGGCAATCTCCATGAAGTAGTTCATTGAAATACCCCAGAAGAATGACAGACGAGGAGCAAAAGCATCAATATCCATACCTGCATTCACACCGGCACGGAGATACTCAAGACCGTCGGCAAGTGTATATGCGAGCTCGATATCAGCTGTTGCACCAGCCTCCTGCATATGATAACCGGAGATAGAGATCGAGTTGAACTTAGGCATGTTCTTCGAAGTATACTCGAATATATCTGCAATAATCTTCATTGAGAATGCCGGCGGATAGATGTAGGTGTTACGCACCATGAACTCCTTGAGGATATCGTTCTGGATTGTTCCAGCCATCTCTTCAAGTTTGGCACCCTGCTCAAGACCTGCATTGATATAGAAAGCGAGAACCGGAAGAACGGCACCGTTCATTGTCATTGACACAGACATCTTGTTCAATGGAATACCATCGAAAAGAACTTTCATATCCTCGATAGAGCAGATTGACACACCTGCCTTACCGACATCACCGACTACGCGCTCATGATCTGCATCGTAACCACGGTGTGTGGGAAGGTCGAATGCCACTGAAAGACCCTTCTGACCGGAAGCAAGGTTACGACGATAGAATGCATTGGATTCAGCAGCGGTAGAAAATCCGGCATACTGACGGATTGTCCAGGGACGCAACGGATACATCGCGCTGTACGGACCACGCAGGAAAGGCGGAATACCCGATACGAAATCGAGATGTTCCATTCCCTCAAGATCCTCTTTTGTATACACGGGCTTCACAGGTATGAGCTCCGCTGTCATCCATTCTTCACCGGCAGCAGGTTTCTGACCTTTTCCGGCAAAGGTTTTTGTAATATCTATTTCTTTAAAATTCGGTCTCATGATCATTTGAGGAGTTTAGCGTTAAATCCGATAAGCGTGTCGAGCACATTTACTCTCACGTGGATGAAATTCTCGATACCCTGTGCCTTGAGGTCGTCCATGCATGCAGGAGCACCAGCCACAACAAACATTGCTCTGCCGGCAAGCTCTTTAAATGCCTCGGGAGCGAACTCTGCGTATTCATCGTCGCTTGAACAAAGAACCACAATGTCAGCACCTTTCTCCATAGCTGCATCCACACCCTCTTTAACAGAGTTGAAGCCGATATTGTCTATGATCTCATAACCTGCGCATCCGAAGAAGTTGGAAGAGAACTGAGCGCGCGCAAGACGCATTGCAAGGTTACCGATAGTGAGCATGAACACTTTCGGACGATGTGAAGCGCGCTCTGTGTCGAGACGAAGCTGCTCGAACTGGCTTGCAGCGCGGTCGAAGTTGAGCCATTCAACGGCACCATCCTGAGCCTCACCTGCATGGCAACCGCATTTGCAGCATCCACCTTCGCTGACCTTGTCAAGAGCTTTCTCGGTGAAGTTAGGATACTGGTTTGTGCCAAGGAGATTTTCTTTGCGACGAGCAACATCGAGATGACGTTTAACGCCAGATTCATTGACCTTAGCCTGAATCTCACCCTTTGCAAGCATAGCGGCAAAACCTCCATTGTCTTCAACTTCGTTGAAAACCTTCCATGCCTGCTCTGCAATAGAAGCCGTAAGGGTTTCGATATAGTATGAACCGCCTGCCGGGTCAACGACCTTATTAAGATGAGACTCCTCACGAAGAAGAACCTGCTGGTTGCGGGCAATTCTCTCGCTGAACTCATCCGGAGTCTTATAGCAAAGATCGAACGGAAGCGTTTCAAGAGAGTCTACGCCTGCAAGAGCAGCACTCATGGTCTCCGTCATTGAACGGAGAAGATTCACGTGTGAATCATAAAGAGTCTGATTGAATTTGCTTGTCACGGCGTGAACAAACATCTTGCAATTCTCCTCCGCTGCATTATATGCCTTCACGATCTCAGCCCAGAGCATACGACCGGCGCGGAATTTTGCAAGCTCCATGAAATAGTTGGAGGAAATGCCCATGTTGAATTTAACGCGGTTTGCAACCTCGTCAGCTGTGAGACCCTCTTCTGTCATTATGGTGAGCCATTCAGCACCCCATGCAAGAGCATAACCAAGTTCCTGTGTGATGAAAGCACCTGCGTTGTTGAACATAAAGCTGTCAACAGCGAAGCAACGAAGACCTTTCACGTCTTTTACAGTCTCGTAGAGAGCCTTACCCTCTTTTGCTGCATCTTTCGGGAAAGGAAGACCATGTTTGAGGAGACGACGGAACGGATTGTAGTCAATTGATCCGCGGAATTCATTTTCTGCTCCGGCTGCCTTGATGATTTTGACAAGCTGTTCTGCTATAGACACAGCTTTGCCGGGACAACATGTAATGTTGATTTCTACTTTCTTAAGATCAATGTCTTTTAGAATCACATTAAGATCAGCATCACCTTTTCCGTGATGGAAAGTGAAGCCGAGAGACTCTGCGCCTTTGTCAAGGATATGACGGGCATGTGCGTTGAGCTCCTCATCTGTTGCTCCCTGCACCTCCTGACGGATAAGCCAGTCATTGTTGTCGCGAGTACCTCTCACATAAGGGAATTCGCCCGGAAGCGAACCGATTGTGGGAAGTCCTTCAAGATCTTCCTTTCTGTAGAAAGGCTGAACATTGAAGCCTTCATTAGTGCGCCAGACAAGTTTCTTGTCGAAATCCGCACCCTTCAAGTCGGCGGTAATCTTAGCCTTCCACTCTTCAGTGGAGACGGGTGAGAACGCGTCGAAAAGAGTTTCTTTTTTTTCTGCCATTGTAAATAGCTTTTGTTTATGATATAGATTGGTTCAATATTAATAACCAGTGTTGTTCATGGTGTAGTAAAACATTGAGGGAATTCCCCTTTTATCTTACACATGCATCAGTATGCAAAGTTAAATAATATTTTCACTAATTTAAAACTTTATCCGATTTTTTTCTTCAAAAGTGATTTTTTACGTTGTGAAACTTACTTAACCGATCAATTCCTTGTCGTTGCAACGCAACACTCGCGCCGGGAAATCCTCAACCATCTGCATATTATGGGTTGCCATGAGGATTGTTCTCCCCTCATCAGCGAGTTTATGCAGAAGACTAACGATCTGATAGCCGGTCTGTGGGTCAAGATTACCTGTCGGTTCATCGGCGAGAATAAGTTTCGGCTTATTCAAGAGTGCCCGCGCAATAACGATACGCTGCTGCTCTCCTCCGCTGAGTTCATGGGGCATCTTATAGCTTTTGTTTTCCATTCCAACTGCTTTCAACACCTCCTCTATTCTGTCTTCTATATCAGACTTCGATTTCCATCCGGTAGCTTCAAGCACAAATCTCAGATTCGCTTTTGCCGACCGGTCCTGAAGCAACTGAAAATCCTGAAACACAATGCCGACATGGCGACGCAGATATGGAATCTGGCTCCTTTTAAGATTAAGCAGATCGTATCCCAACACTTCAGCCTTCTTTCCGTGACTGATTTCGACATCGGCATACATTGTTTTGAGCAATGAGCTCTTGCCACTTCCAACTCTTCCTACAAGATAACAGAACTCACCCTCTTCGACAGAGAAAGTGACATCTTTCATTACAAGACGATCCGCCCTCTCTATCTCTACTTTTTCATAGTCTATTATTTTTCCCATTTTCAGCTGAATATGTTTTTAAATACCTCTTCCACCTTCCCAACTTCAATTATGTTTATATTAAATG
>DAWBVG010000398.1:0-10101 GCA_052279865.1 Muribaculaceae bacterium | reverse complement strand
TAAATGCCTTTCTCAATGCTATCAGACCTTCTCCAAGGTGTCTATTATAATAATATTCTATTTCTCCATAGTGACATAACGATTGCATTTCAAGGCTATCCCCACTGTTTCTAAAGTAATCATAGGCTAATTGGATAGTGGGATTTTCAATATAAAGTCTGTTTTTCATCTGTGCTTTTGTCAGCAGCAACACGTAGTGAGCCATTCTCTTGCGGTCAAGACCGATAGTATCAATACCCGTGAGAATACGCAAAGCCGAGTCCGGATGGGTATTCATGAGTCTGTCAGCTATCAGAAGATTTATGTCAACATCAGCATTGCGACGGTTGCACCCGATGCTGAATACTGTCAATAATATTATCAAGACGCTGAAAAATCGTTGCATAACGTATGGATGTCTAATAGTCTTTAATCTACTCATCCACAAATTTATAAAAATATATTCATCTATGCAATTGTATGTGTAATTTCCCTATCTTTTACAAACGAAATTTCGAAACGATAGAAAAATATTTAAATCGAACTTAGCCGATAAATGAAATTTTTTTTGCTGGGGTGATGCAAGGTTTTCGATAGTTCGTGATTATAATAGGTGAACACTAACATAAAAACATAAATAATGAAATTTAAATTCTTGTATTTACTCGGACTCGCAATGGCGACTGCGCCTATGCTTCAGTCCTGTTCCGATGACGATGATTCCTCATTGAATTCATACACTGCCCTCGTGACAGTCGTGCCCGTTTCGGATAATAGTTTTGAGATGAATCTTACCAATACAGTCAAGCTGATACCCACCAACCTGAAGGCATCCCCTTTCAAGGATAAGGAGGTAAGAGCACTCGTTAACTATACTTATGACGAAATCTATACCGAAGGCAATAACAACGTATCTTCTTATTTACGCAATGTAACCGTCAACTGGATAGACAGCATCCGCACAAAAATGCCTGTCTTCGACAAGGGTGCTGAGAACGATGCCCTCTACGGAAAAGACTGCATTGAGATTGTGAAAGACTGGGTCACTATCGCTGAAGATGGATACCTGACGCTGAGAGTACGGACAAAATGGGGCTCGCCCAGTGTCAAACATGAAATAAACCTCCTCTCCAGAGTAAATCCAGAAAATCCTTTTGAGCTCGAACTTCGCCACAATGCCCATGGGGATACCTTTGGAGAAATGGGCGATGCCCTCATTGCTTTCAATCTCAATCACCTACTTGATACCAATGATCCAGTTGTCAAGATCAAAATAAACTGGGAATCATTCAGCGGACCCAAAAGCGCAGAATTTGACCTGACAACGCGCAATAGCACCATCGATGACGCCCAAGCCATACGATTCTCGGGCAGTGTCAAATAATCTTGTTCCGGCTAACCAAAACTTAACCTGACATATCTTTAGTATCAATTGCAATGCGCCGGGATTAATAATTCCGGCACATTGCCGTTGTATAAGAGACAGGACCATCAGCTTACACCACACCATCTTCATATATTCATGAACACATATAGCGAGGAAATACGCGAAGAGGATTTTGCCGAATTGATACGGCAGAATAATCACGCTGCAATGAAAGCGCTATATAACAAATACATCCGGTACCTTACCGCTGTATGTTCCCGCTATCTGGATAATGAGGATGACGTGAGAGATGTCTTGCAAGACACGTTCATGAAGATATTCTCATCAATTGGAAATTTTGTTTACCGGGGAAACGGTTCTCTGAAGAGTTGGCTTGCTAAAATCACCGTTAACGAAACCCTCGGATTCATAAAACGTAAGGGAAGACTCGAGTTCGTACCTATCGATAACGAAAATCTCGATGTTGAAAACGAAGAACCGGAAATCGACAATATTCCCCTCTCTACAATCCAAAACATGATACGCGAACTCCCACCGGGATACCGCACAATTTTCAATCTCTATGTTTTCGAAGATAAATCGCATAAGGAGATAGCCTCTATCCTCAACATAAAAGAAAGCACTTCTGCTTCACAGCTTCACAGAGCAAAGGCTATTTTAGCTGATAAAATCAGGAAATTTCAACTTCTAACCGACTTCGCAAGATGAAAGACAAATGGCTTAAGGATTTACACGACAAGATGGCTGACTATGAAGAGGAAGCCCCCGATATGCTATGGGAAAGCATCGAGAGCAAACTGATTCAAAACGCCCCGGCGAAGAAGGAGCATAAGGGATTCCGTCTATGGAAGATACAGACAGCGGCAGCCATATTGCTGTTGCTTGCCACTGTCTTTGTGACCTATTTCATCAACGACGACGATCTGAATCTGCAAGATAAATCATCCGGTCTTGCCAACTCATCTGTTGTAAATGAAGCTGAATTCTCCCTCAACAAAGAAGAGGATCCATCCGACATCAAAAACAATAAGGCGAAAAAGCAACCCTTTATCGCCACGCACAATACATCTCACCCTGTAGCGACTGCAATTAAACCTGTTATCTCCGAAGCCGCAACAGACACAGTCAGCGAAACTCCCTCTTCTCCATCCACAGAGATCCCTCAGCAAGAAAATTCCGCAACAAATAAAACAACACCCCTCACACCTCACGAATACTCGAAAAGGTATCACAACAATGTTGCAGAAAATGCATCTCCGAATACATCCCGATCCAATACCGCCGGCAAGCGTTTCTCATTTGGAATCTTCGCAGCGGGCATGCCCGATCATTCATCATCATCAGTCACTACCACACCTTTTGCAGCCAGTCTCGGAGCGAACAATGCCAATTGGGTAGACGACCCCAAACTCGGTATAATGCTTTTCAACAAAGGGAAGCACACAAGGCGCAATGTGCATCATAATCTCCCCTTCCGTGCCGGCATAACTTTTGCTTATAAGATCAGCAATAACTTAAGCATTGAAAGCGGACTGTTGTACTCATTGTTGACCTCGGATTTCACGGAAGGATCTGATAAGAATCTTGTCAATACGCGTCAGTCTCTTCATTATTTAGGCATACCTATAAATCTCAGATATAACTTCCTGAGCTGGAACAAGCTCGATTTCTATGCGAGTGCAGGCGTGATAGCGGAGCAATGCATATCCGCAAAACAAAATACGGATTATGTTCTCGACAATAGGATCGAAAAATCCGAAAATGAAAATATCGGCGAAAAACCGCTGCAGTTTTCCGCCGATATTTCAGCCGGCATCCAATTCAATGCCACGTCATTGATTGGAATATATATCGAACCAGGCGCTATTTACCATTTCAAGAACCACTCCGAACTGCAAACCATATATAAAGACAAACCTTTCGATTTCAACCTTAACGTCGGTTTGCGATTCACCTTCGGTAATTGAGCGATAAGAGCAAACTCTCTATCTGAATTCAAGAGTGCCGCCATTCATGATGTCACGATGTGAAATAAGGCTACTCTTGTGTTTTGCGCCATTAAGCCGGATCTCTTTTATGTCGTTGGCTTTCCCTTTGGCAGCCTTGACTATCGTAAAATCCTTACCATCGGGTAAATGCACTACGCATCTGTCGAATGCCGGAACGCCTAAGTCGTATTCTCCTGATGCCGGATTCACAGGATAGAATCCCATGGCGCTGAAAACATACCACGCTGACATCTCTCCGCAGTCGTCATTTCCGGCATATCCGTTATAATTGTTGTTATAAAGTTCCGACATTATTCGGTTCACCATCTTACGGGTCTTTTCCGGCTTTCCTATGTAATTGTAAAGATAAGCTACGTGATGACTGGGTTCATTGCCATGTGCATACTGTCCGATCAAACCGGAGATATTGTCATTTTTCTCTCCCGAAGTGTCGGTGAGAGTAAAGAATGTGTCAAGCTTTTTCTCGAAAGCCTTCTTGCCACCCGTCAACTCTATCAATCCTGCCACATCGTGAGGCACATACCAGTAATACTGCCATGCATTGCCTTCGGTGAAAGGCTGCCCCCCGTTTGCACCATATTTCAATTCATCGAAAGGTTCGATCCATTCCCCTTTGTCATCTTTTGGAGCAAAGAAATTATTTGCAGGGTTATGAAGATTGCGGAAATATTGGGCACGCCTTCCAAAACGTTGTGCAGATTCGGTGTCTCCGACAAGAGTTGCCATTTGTGCTGCGCACCAGTCGTCAAAAGCCATTTCCAAGGTTATCGAAACAGATTGTGTCTGTATATTCTCCGGCATGTAGCCATATTTCTCCCAAACGCCGAACGGCGAATTGGGATGCGACTGAATGGAACTTTGTTTCACAGCCTCCCAGGCTTTGGCGGTATCTATTCCCGGAATACCTTTCAGCACTGCATCCGTTACAACCGGGATAGCATGATTACCTATCATGCAATAATTATCCTGTCCCCAAAGATGCCATATGGGAAGATAGCCGTAATAATCATAATGACGTAGCATGCTGTTAACAAAATCGCGTGTCCGCTCAGGCTCGATGATGGTGTATAGAGGATGCGCCGCGCGATAGGTATCCCACAAGGAGAAAGTTGTATATTGCGTCTCACCTTCCGGAACCTTAGCTACCGAATAATCGGGAGTCATCCATTCTCCGTTAACATCCGAGAATGTGTTCGGCTGTATCATCATATGGTAAAGGGCAGTATAGAAAGTTGTCATTTTATCGCGATTGCCGGTAACCTCTATCTTACCGAGTTGCGAATCCCACAATCTGTCGGCAGCCGCAGTCAGACTGTCGAAGTCAGAATCTGCAGTCTCTTTTGCGAGATTTTCTCTCGCATTTGCCATGCTTACGCCACTCAGACCTACCTTTACAATAACCGGAACAGCATTTTTTCCAAAAGAAACCAGTGCACGGGGCGACCTTCCGTTGATAAGGGTTGCTTCTCCTGCCGAATATTCCCTCCCATCGCCGTCGAAAAGGGAGAGTGCCGAGATGGGTTCGGAAAATTCAGCTGTGAAATAAACCTTACGCAGTTTTGCCCAGCCTGTAATGACCCGGTATCCTTCAATCACATTCGGAGCTGTCTGACGAATCTGAGCATTGATTATTTTCCTGTCCCAACTCCCTTTCTGAGCCGAATGATCCAGATCCAGCCAAAGTTTTCGTTCTTTACCGGAAGGATATGTATAGCGGTGCAGACCGGCATGTGTGGTTGCCGAGAGTTCGGCGAGGATGTCTTCATCGGCAAGCCGCACGCTGTAATACCCGGGTTTTGCAGTTTCTTCATCATGAGAAAATGATGAAACACGAAGATCACTCGTAGTAGGCATGACCAGCACATCGATCAGGTCACTTGCCCCTGTGCCGCTGAGACGGGTATGGCTGAAACCATAAATCCGCTTATCGTTATGATCATATCCTGATGCGTTGAACCAGTCGGGAGCTTCATGGGTGTCAGGACTCAGCTGAATCATTCCGAAAGGAACGGTAGCACCGGGATAGTTGTTACCCGAGAGTCCCCCTTCTATGGCACCTGTGCCAATAAAGGGATTCACATAGCGAGTAAAATTTTCCGCAATGGCGGCAATCGCCACCATCGCGGAAAACATTATAAAAACAATTCTTTTCTTCATTACATTTTCTTTATGGAGAAGACGCGTGAATTGAGTTTATTCAGTGTGAAGAGAGGAAGACCAACCGTCATCAGGTATTCCCCTGAATATTCTCCGACCTTGCTGCCATTGCCGTCCGTGCGGTCGATCTCAGTCACGGAATAACGGGCAGAGGGAACAAGACCGTTAAGCTTCACGTTTGACTCGGATTTTGATATTACCTGGCGATAACGCGGATAAATATCGAATGTGAAGAGCACGGCGTCACCATCATTTTTTCCTACATACATAGTTGCCGCATGCTGTCCCTCATAGGGAGATACAAGACGATACTGATCACCCTCGAGAATCACAGGTTTCAACGCATTGTAGTTTTTGATGGCACGGCGGCAGTAGTCTGCCTCCTCTTTGGTCAGGTCATCAAGTTTCAGGTCGAAGCCAAGCTTACCCATCATGGCGACATTTGTGCGGAATTTGACAGGAGTTGCGCGATTCCATGTGGTCACGTGCGCACAGAGTGTCTTGGCAGGGAAAATTTGCGAAAAACCCCATTGAATGTAAAGACGCTCGATCGGATCTGTATTGTCGCTGGGCCAGAACTCAGTGAAATATTTGAGACCCTCATAATCGGATCTGCCACCGCCGCCGGAGCACATCATCATTAGCAAGTCCGGATATTTCTTCTGGATTCTTTCCAGAACACTGTAGAGTCCGTTGACATAGTCAACATAAAGATGGTTCTGATCCATCTTTTCATAATTGGAATAAATATTGGTTATAGGAGAATTGCAATCCCATTTGAAGAATGCGATGTCGGGATATTTTGTCATCAGGTCGTCAACCACACCGAACACATAATCCTGAACTTTCGGATTGCTCAGATCAAGCACAAGCTGGTTGCGGAAATAGTATTCGTCACGGTTGGGAAGGGTTATCACCCAGTCCTTATGCTGCTCATAAAGCTCACTCTTGGGGTTCACCATCTCAGGTTCGATCCAGAGTCCGAATTTCACTCCGTTTTTCTTGGCTGCTGCAGTTAGGGCACCGATGCCGTTGGGAAGCTTGTTCTTGGTCTCATCCCAGTCGCCAAGACCTTGGGTGTCGCTGTGGCGCGGATACTTGTTGCCGAACCAGCCGTCGTCAAGCAGGAACATGTCAACGCCAAGATCCTTAGCCTCACCGATAAGTTTTATCAGTTTCTCCTCATCGAAGTCGAAATATGTCGCCTCCCAGTTGTTGAGCAGTGTCATGCGGGTGTCATTACCCTTATAGAGCTGGTGATCACGCGCCCAGTCATGGAAATTGCGGCTCGCTTTGCCGCGACCTTCATCAGAGAGGGTGAAAATGAATTCTGGAGTGGTGAAAGTCTCCCCTTTCTTGAGGATGCGACGTGAAGCGTAAGGATTGATACCTGAAATCACACGCAGCTCACCTTTATGATCCACCTCGAAAGTGAATCTGAAGTTACCTGTCCAGCCAAGGGTGCCGACAAGCAGATTTCCGGAATTCTCAGCTGCGGGAGAATCTATGCCCAGTTGAAAGAACGGGGAACAGAACATATTGGCGCGGGCACCAAGCTTGGTGTCGAGCTGCTTGCGTCCATACTCCAGTTTCGTTTCTTTTGCATTTGCCTCGGATGCCCAGTCACCGTTGAACTGTGTCAGGTAGTAGTCGCCATTATCGAAATGAAGCATCGACGAGGCATATTTCTCAAGTTCTATAGGCTTTTTCTCTCCATTGGTGATGGTCGTGTAGGTCTTGATGATGTCATGCTCGGGATATGCGATGAAATACACATCCACATTGTCGCCATATTCTTTGTCGGTCATGGATATGACTGTCTGCTTCGCCCCGTCGGCAAGAGTAGAAGTCTTATGACCGGTATATGTCAGCAGGGTCGAGGGATTGCCGTCGGCATGAACGATATGCAACGCCGGTTCATAATAATCCTCCATACCGCTTGTGATATAGATTTCCGGACCATTAGGCATGGATGCATATTCCGATGCATCCGTAAGTTTTTTACCAAAATATTTCTGATATACCCGACCATTGTCTGCCACATTATAGACAAGGGCATTGTTGTCGGTTGAAATGACAATGTCTTCAGCATTTGCCGACATTGCCACCAACGGCAATAAGAATACAAAATTTTTGAGTTTCATGAGTTTATTTAGTGTATTGTTTATTTATCTGTTGCGAAAGGCACCACGGGAATGCCGTGTCGACTGTAGAGATTGCCATTGGGAAAGTCTGCCCAGTCATAGCGTGCGCAGACAGGGTTCTTCACCAAGGGGGAATAAAGTTCCAACGTGGCAGGACCGGTCATCTCAACCACTGCCTGGTCAAAATGTCCTTTGGCATCGCCAATGATGAAGCCGAGAATCGCACTTGAAGTCGCAGTCAAGGCATCATCGAATTTAAGCACTATCCTGTTTCCTCTATTCTCCATAGAGATGCATTGTGGAGCTTTATAATTAGTGTCATGACCATAGTCACGACCAAGGGCTGTCAGTGCCAGACGATGCGCCACGGTCTGCTTGTCGCGGGGATGAATATCGCCCGGGTTCCCAAGGTCTATGGCACTAACCATTGCCGTGTTGGGAAGCTGGAGCGCCTTGCTTTGGGCATTTCGCAAAGCCGCCCATTCGGAATCAGGTTGCACTGCCTGCGGCGCAAGCCAGCCTGCGAGTTGCACGAAATAGAAAGGAAACTCTTCTCCCCACGTAGAGCGCCAGTTTCTGATCAACGACTGGAAGAGTGGCTCATACTGCTCGGCTCTACCTACGTTTGCACACCCCTGATACCAGAGCACGCCTTTTACCGGAAGATTACGTAACGGATGAATCATTGCGTTATACAATACAGAGGGACAACTCGACCCCTCCTCTTGTCTCTGAATCTCAAATCCAGGAATATCCTTTAGGTATTCGAAAGATGTCCATGCCTCCGCCGGCGTTCCTCCCCATGTGGCATCGATAACACCCACCGGCACACGGAGACTGTCGCGGAGTTCTTTGGCATAAAGATATGCAATTGCGGAAAAATCCATAGTGTTAGGTGCCGCCTCCACCCAGCCCCCCATGTTGACTTCTATGTCATCCATGGGGGCAAACGATGTTTTCTTTTTGACCTGAAGCAATCTAATGTCGGGGTTCCTGGCGGTGGAAACAACATGGTCGGCGTCCATCACGGATGTCCATCCCTCAACGGGGAATTCCATGTTCGACTGTCCGGAGCATAACCATACCTCTCCGGAAAGAACGTTCCCGATTTTTACCTTACTATCTTTATCTGCTATTATTATCGAATAGGGGCCACCCGCTGCAGGAGTGGGAAGTGATATTTCAAATTTTCCGTTCTTGTCAGACTTTGTCTCAACGGGATTGGAACACCACGTTGCCGACACCGTGACATTGGATGTCGGAGCGGCTTGACCGGATAATGTCATGACGCTGTTCTGTTGCACCACCATGTTGTCCGTAATATAATTCGGAAGCTCGACCTTGGCTTGCACAGGCATTACCGCTGCCACGCCCAAAAGAAATATCGATGAAAGTTTATTCATGGCTGTTACGTTGTTGAGTTTTGCACACCGCAAAATTAAATAATAATAATAACAAGCACATGAAATTTTAATCCAAATATTGTAACAAATACACACTCTCAAGTCACAATTCCTTATATTTCATATGCATTCTTTCAATGATGATTTATTTCTTATACTTTTTGGAGCATTCATTTCAGACGTCCAGAAAGCATTAGATTAATTTTGCAACCATAAAAATCAATGTAAAAAACTTCAAGATTAACCCATATAATAAACTTCAAGATTAACCTATATGATCATGAAAAATATTAATCGGATTTTATTTTTATTTATGGCTGCGGCAGGATGCGTTGCCGCTCATGCTGCGGTGAGCAGCCGCACTCTCCACGACAACTGGCGCTTCCGTCAGGGAAGAGCTGAGATATGGTATCCGGCGACAGTCCCCGGAACTGTCCACACAGACCTTATGGCTAATGAAATTATCGAAGATCCCTTCTTCCGTCTTAACGAACGTAGCGTGCAATGGGTCGACAAAGAAGACTGGATGTATGAGACCACGTTCAAAGCCACAGCGGCAGAGACTGAATCCGAAAACCAACAGATAGTGTTCAAAGGTCTCGACACATATGCCGATGTCTATCTCAATCATGAGTGCATATTAAACGCAAATAACATGCACCGCACATGGACATGCGATGTGAAAGGGAAACTCAAGGAGGGCGACAATCTTCTGGAAGTTTATTTCCATTCCCCCATAAAGGTGGATCTCCCAAAATACGAAAAGTTTGATTATACGTTCAATACAGGTCCGGACCAATCGCAAAATGGTGGCATTTTCAACAAAACGCTGAGCATCTTTGCCCGCAAGGCAGGATATCATTATGGCTGGGACTGGGGTCCGAGACTTGTGACTTCAGGTATCTGGCGCGACATAGAGCTTGTCACATGGGATGGTGTCAAAATCGACAATGTGCAGTATATCCAAAAAGATGTCAATGCATCGCGCGCAAATCTCTCCACAATCTGTCTCTTATACACAT
>DAWBVG010000397.1:0-9664 GCA_052279865.1 Muribaculaceae bacterium | reverse complement strand
CGCTCCGCCGCTTCCTCCTGCGCTCCTTGCCCTCCACCCCTCTCCTCCGCCGCATCCTCCTCCGTCTCTCCTGCCTCTAACCCGTCGTCCCCTCCCGCGTCCTTTCGCCTCTAACCCCATCCTCATCTCGCCCCATTCAGCCCTATCCAGCCCTATCCAGCCCCATTTCCCCATATTCCCTTATCCCTCCTCATATCCCCCCCTAGAAAATATGAATAAATTCCTCTATATGCTGCGGTGGCTCCGACGCGAAGCGCGCGGTGTACGCGCGTATTCCGCGCTCGTGGCGCTTGCGGGAATGGCGGGTATCGCCTGTTCCCTCTTTTTCGTGTGGAGCACCAAGCACGTTATCGATATCGCCACCGGCGTTTCCGAAGATTCTTTCGCTGCGGCGGTGGTGATGCTGTTGTCTGCCCTCGCGGGGCAGCTGCTCTTCAGCGCCGTTGGCAAACGGGCAAGCGCTGTTTGCACCACGCGTTTCTCAAACCGTCTGCGGACGCGTCTTTTCCGCTTGATGCTCTTTAGCCGCTGGCGGGGACGCGAACGTTTCCATTCCACAGATGCGTTGGGGCGGTTGATCACGGATGTGGCAACGACCTCAGGTATGGTGGGGGCGACGATTCCGGGAGTGGTGGTGACGCTGACGCAGCTTTTGGCGGCGTTCGTGTTTTTAGTGTGCCTGAATGCGAAGATGGCAGCGGTGTTGGTGGTGATCATGCCTGTGGCGCTTGCCTGCAGCAAGCTCTACATGAAGCGCAGCCATCGGCTTACGCAACAGATACGAGCCGAAGAGACGGAAATCAGCCGCGTTTCGCAGGAGGGATTGCAGCACAGGGTGCTGATCGCTACCCTTAAGAATCCCGAGGGGTATGTGGATAAATTTCGGGAGGCGCAGGAGCGGTTCTACTCTCTTGTGATGAGGCGCAACAATATCTCAGTGTTCGCCTCCACGGCGGTGACGGCTGGGTTTATGGCTGGATATACGGTGGCGTTTCTATGGTGCGCGAACGGTTTGATGACCGGCGCGGTGACATTCGGGATGATGACGGCGTTCCTGCAGCTTGTGGCGCAGGTGCAGCGGCCGGTGGTGGATCTCGCGGGGAAGATACCGGCATTCGTGAATGCCGGCGTGGCTATAGAGCGCATTGATGAGGTGAGGGAAGAAGCGGATGCTAATGCTTCGGAAACGCTTGACAGCACCCGGGCACCAAGAGTGCCTTCACTCAACCGCCATTCGGCTACGAAGGAATCTTTTGCTGCGAAAAAATCTTTTGCTACGAAGGAATCTGCGATTCCGGGGGAGGTGAGGCTCGAAGATGTGGCGTTCGCTTATCCGGATGGAGAGGGAGAGGTAATTGCCGGGGTGAGTCATGTTTTCTCTCCTGGGTCGATGACGGCTGTTGCCGGAGATACGGGAGCGGGAAAGACAACGTTGCTGATGCTGATGCTCGGTTTTGCACACCCTTCGAAAGGACGCATTGTTGGCGTAGGGGAGGGGATGGTGTTTGTGCCGCAGGGGAATTCGTTGATGAGCGGTACGGTGAGGGAGAATCTGCTGATGGCGGATCCGGAGGCGAGCGATGCGCGGATGCGGGAGGCGCTGCATGCGGCTTGCGCGGATTTCGTGCTTGAGCTGCCGGAGGGGCGTGACAGCAGTTGCGGTGAACGAGGTGGCGGTTTCAGCGAGGGTGAGGCGCAGAGGATCGCGATAGCCCGCGGTCTACTCGGCGAGGGATGCGTGATGCTCCTTGATGAACCGACTTCGGCACTCGATCCGGAGACGGAATCGTTGCTGATGGAGCGCTTGCGCATTGCCACCAAGGGGAAGACGGTGATCATCGTGACGCATCGCGAACAGACGATGGCTGCATGCGATGGGATTCTGAGATTGCGGAGATAGGACGAGATGGGGGAGATGGGGATGGATGGGGGTGGGAAGATGTATGAAAAGTATAATTTTAACAAAAATTTAAAAAATTTGCGCCAATAAATGTTGCTTGTGTCATAAATATACATTAACTTTGCATTGCAAATTAAGCCGGAAATCTTCCGGCAGTGATAAAGATGGCAAGTCAAAAAATCTTTTAAGTAATAGTGATATAAATTTGTAAGTTAGTGGTTGAGTAGGACTGACGTTTGCTTGTGAAAGTCGGCAAAGTTTAAAAAATCACAGAGCGGCAGGCAATTGTGAAATTGCGTGCCGTTGTTGTTTTTAAGGGGGCGAAGCGAAATGGGGCGAAATGGGGCGAGATGGGGATGGGGAGGATAGAGAAATTACGGAAATTATTAATATAAAATCAGAAAAATGGACAAATTAAGTTATGCATGGGGTCTGGCAATGGGAAAACAGTTGCAGGCTATGGGTGTTAAGGAAATAAAGTCGGAAGACTTCAAGGATGGCGTTAAGGTCGCTTTCGATGGCGGCGAACCGGAGATCTCTGTTGAGGAGGCTCAGAAACTTATCAACGATTATCTTCAGGATCTTGAGAAAAAGGCTGAGGCTGTGGCTCGTGCTGAAGGTGAGAAATTCCTCGCTGAAAACGGCAAGAAGGAGAATGTGAAGACTACACCGAGCGGTTTGCAGTATGTTGTTGAGAAAGAGGGCGAAGGCGCACAACCTACAGCTGAAGATGAAGTGACTGTGCATTATACCGGTAAGCTTCTTAACGGAACTGTATTCGACAGCTCTGTGAATCGTGGCGAACCCGCAACATTCCCCCTGAACCGTGTTATCCCGGGTTGGACCGAGGGCGTTCAGCTTATGAAGGAGGGTGCGAAGTATACTTTCTTCATCCCTTCCGATCTTGCTTACGGTGCAGGTGGTGTGCCTAATGTAATACCCCCTCATTCAACTCTTGTATTCGAGGTTGAGCTTATCAAGGTGAATAAGAAGTAATATAAACGCCCTGAAACTTTTTGTTCGAGGCGACGTGAAATAGTAATATAAAAAGGGAATTAGGATTTATTTCCGTGATTCCCTCTTTTTTATTACCTTTGGCTAAAATTTTAAATATTATGAAGAAGATTTTTTATCTCGTATTAGCAGTAGGGGCTGTCTCAATGATCGCTTCCTGCAAGAAGGGCGCCAGCAAAGAGGCTGCTCCTGAGACTGACAGCACTGTGGTGGAAGTAGTTGAGGAAGTTGCAACTGATTCAGTTGCCGATCGTTTCCGCAACGCAGAGTATCAGAGTGAGGTGGCTACCGATTCCACTTATGCGCGCACTGCTTCCGGACTTAAGTATATGATTGAGAAAGAGGGCACAGGCGTTAAGCCGGGTCCGACAGATCAGGTTACGGTACATTATACCGGTCGTTTGCTCGATGGTTCTGTATTCGACAGCTCTGTGCAGCGCGGCGAACCTGCCACTTTCCCTCTTAATGGAGTTATTGCCGGTTGGACAGAAGGTCTTCAGCTGATGAAGGAGGGATCGAAATATGTATTCTATATTCCTTCCGATCTCGCATATGGCTCACGTGGCGCAGGTCGCGACATTCCTCCCTATGCTGATCTTATTTTCGAAGTTGAGCTTATCAAAGTTAATTGATATGATTAAACAAGCATATAAAAAAGCAGCGGCAACGAGTGTTGCCGCTGTTGTTGTAGCTGTGTGTCTCTGCTCATGCCAGGGGCGTACCATGAAGAATATGGAGCCCAAGGGGGAAACGGTGGAAGTTGTGATCTCGCCTGAGCCGGAAACGGCTGGTGATTCACTTTCCGCACCTGCAGACACTATTTCTCACGCATAAATATCGAGATTGGGGTTCCGTTGAAGTCCCAGTGCTCTCGAATTTTGTTTTCAAGGAACCGTTTATACGGTTCCTTTACCCATTGCGGGAGGTTGCAGAAGAATACGAAAGTCGGAATAACCGCATCCTTCAGCATTGTAACGTATTTGATCTTAACGAATTTCCCCTTGTTGCTTGGCGGGGGAGTGATGGCGACCTGCTCCAGCATGTAGGTGTTCAGCTGGGATGTGGGAATTGTGCGACATCGGTTCTGATATACCTGCACAGCTGTTTCGAGCACCTTGTAGATTCTTTGCTTTGTAAGCGCGGATGTGAAGAGAATCGGGAAATCTGTGAACGGTGCGAACTTCGAGCGGATCGCCTGCTCGAAATGCTTCTGGGCATCGAGACTTTTGTCGGCAACGAGATCCCATTTGTTGACACATACCACCAACCCTTTGCGGTTGCGCTGGATAAGCCCGAAAATATTGGCATCCTGCCCTTCTATTCCACGGGTTGCATCAATCATCAGTATGCACACGTCGGAGGCTTCTATGGCGCGGATGGAGCGTATTACTGAATAATACTCTATATCCTCGTTAACTTTCTGCTTCTTGCGGATTCCGGCTGTGTCAACCAGATAGAAATCAAAACCGAATTTATTGTAGCGGTGATATATTGAATCGCGGGTTGTGCCGGCAATATCTGTGACGATGTGACGCTCCTCGCCGATGAAGGCATTGATCAGTGACGATTTTCCTGCGTTCGGACGTCCTACGATTGCGAATTTTGCAACATCATCTTCGGGAGTCTCCTCCTCCTCTTTTTCCGGCATATCCTTTACTATCTCGTCAAGTAGTTCGCCCGTTCCCGAGCCGTTTGCCGAAGATATTCCGATGGGATCGCCAAGACCGAAGCTATAGAATTCCGCGGTATTGAAGCGGGCATCTCCCTTGTCTTCCTTGTTTGCCACTACAATCACCGGCTTTTTGGAACGGCGTAGGATTGCCGCCACCTTGTCGTCAAGGTCTGTGACTCCGGTAGATGCATCCACTACAAAGAGGATCACATCAGCCTCTTCGATGGCTATTTCCACCTGTTTGTTGATTTCCTCCTCGAAGATGTCGTCGGAGTTTACTACCCATCCGCCGGTATCGACGATTGAGAATTCCTGTCCGCACCAGTCAACTTTGCCATACTGGCGGTCGCGAGTGGTGCCAGCCGTGTCATCAACGATGGCTCGGCGTGTCTGCGTCAAGCGGTTGAAAAGCGTGGACTTTCCCACGTTGGGTCGCCCGACAATTGCTATCAACTTACCCATATATAATTAAATTGCTATTTCTTAATTCCTAATTTCGAGCGCCTAAAGCCTAAAGCCTAAGGCCTTATTCCATATACCCGAACTGGCGGAGTTTGTTCTCGCGGTTGCGCCAGTCTTTCTCCACTTTGACAAAGAGCTCAAGGAAAACTTTCTTGCCGAAGAATTTCTCTATGTCCTGACGCGCGGAGATGCCGATTTTCTTAATCTTTTCTCCTCCTTTGCCGATTATTATTCCTTTCTGGGAATCACGCTCCACGTAGATGACTGCCATGATGTGGATCGCCCCCTCCTTCTCATCGAATTTCTCTACGATAACTTCTGTGCTGTAAGGTATTTCCTTATCATAATTGAGCAGAAGTTTTTCGCGAATTATTTCGGTCACAAAGAATCGCGCGGGTTTGTCGGTCAAAGCATCCTTCCCAAAGAATGGGGCGGATTTCGGGAGAAGCTCTATGATACGGGCTTTAAGATTCTCGACATTGAAATTCTCTGTGGCGCTTGTCGGGAATATCTCCGCATTTGGAAGACGTTTTCTCCAGTTCTCCACAATCTCTTCAAGTTGTTCGTTGCCCTTAACAAGATCTATCTTGTTGATGACGAGCAATACCGGAATTTTCTCTTTTGCAACGCGGTCAAGGAAATCGGCATTCTTTTCCGGATCTTCCACCACATCGGTCACGTAGAGCAGAATGTCGGCATCGGTGAGGGCGCCTTCTGAGAATCCGAGCATTGACTCCTGAAGTTTGTATTTCGGTTTGAGCACACCCGGGGTGTCTGAATAGACGATCTGATAGTCGGGAGTGTTAACGATACCCATGATGCGATGTCGTGTGGTCTGGGCTTTTGAGGTTATGATAGAGATGCGTTCGCCTACGAGATCGTTCATCAGAGTCGATTTCCCAACATTCGGGTTGCCGACAATATTCACAAATCCGGCTCGATGACCTTCTGTCACCTTTTCTTCCGGCATCAGGCTGTCAACCTCTATTTTGTTCTTGAGTTCTTCCATAATTTCTATCGCTTTATGCAGTGGCTTTTCCACAAGAAAGTTGCTACCGCTATTTGAACAATAAGCCAACCCGCATAAGCGGGATGGCTATATTTAAAACCCTCCGAAGCGGGTCATTGTTCATTATATTTCCTACCTGGGTATTATTTCGGATCTATAGCCCAGATAAGATACATCGCGCCCCATGTGAATCCGGCTCCGAAAGCAGTCATGACGATGCGGTCGCCTTTGTGAAGCTTATTTTTGTATTCATCAAGACACAAGGGAATGGAAGCTGCTGAAGTATTGCCGTAATGCTGTATGTTGACGAGCACCCTCTCCTCCGGAATCTTGATGCGACCGCCCACAGCCTCAATGATTCTCAGGTTTGCCTGATGAGGCACAAACCAGTCGACATCATCAACAGAGAGGTTATTGCGTTTCATCACTGAGAGTGAGGAATTAAGCATGTCGCGCACAGCGTTCTTATATACTACGCGCCCTTCTTGGTAGATATAATGCTCACGCGCCTCAACTGTCTCAAGAGAAGCGGGACGTGCAGAGCCTCCGGCTTTCATCAGGAGATTTTGTAAACCGGAACCGTCTACATGAAATTCTCCGTCAACCACGCCTACCGGCTCATCGGTGGGTTCCACCAGTACGGCAGCAGCCGCATCTCCGAAGAGAGGGCACGTGGCGCGGTCTTGATAGTCGGTCATACTGCTCATTTTCTCTGCGCAGACCACTACTACTTTCTTGTAAAGTCCGGCTTCGATATAAGCTCGTGCCGCCTGCATTGTCACAATGAATCCGGCGCAAGCCGCCTGGATGTCATAAGCATAGGCGTTGGTGAGACCCAGTTCGTAGGTAATCACCGAAGCTGTCGAGGGGAAACGGTAATCAGGGTTGGAAGTGGCGCAGATCACGAGATCCACATCCTCTTTTGCCGTGCCGGTTTCTTCGAGCAACTTGCCCACAGCCTTGATGCCGAGGAAGCTTGAACCCTTGTCAGGGTCTTTGAGAATGCGACGCTCCTTAATGCCGACGCGTGTGGTAATCCACTCGTCGTTTGTATCGACCATCTTCGACAGCATGTCGTTGTCGAGGATATCGTCGGGCACGTAGGAAGCAATTCCGCTAATTTTGGCGTTAGCCATAATCGAATAATATAAGTTTAGAAGTGAAAAAATATTTTTTCACTTCATAAAGTTGTTTTTTTAAGATTAAACCCTATTAGGCTTCAGCTTTCTCGATCACGAGTTTGCCGCGATAGTAACCGCATTCGCCGCATACGGTGTGGTAGATGTGCCAAGCGCCGCAGTTGGGGCAGATTGCGAGTGTGGGGATAAGAGCTTTGTCATGTGTGCGACGTTTTGCCGTACGGGTGTGCGATTGTCTGCGTTTAGGATGTGCCATTTCTGTATTGTTTTAATATTATTATTCTATGTTATTGAAAATTAATCAAATCCATTGAGGTCTGGCGACTATTCATCGCTTTCACTCGCTATCTCGGCGTCTACTTCGTCAAGAGCCTCTTCGGTCTCTTCATCGCTTCCGCCTTTATGTTTTGACAACACGGCTGCCATAGCGCGGTTGCATTTCCCCATCGGATGGACATGACGTAGCGGAATGGTGAGCAGGATCGTGTCGTAGAGGATGTAAGCAACGTTGAGGTAGCTGTTGCTGTAAGGTATGATGAGGAGGTTGTCGGCTCCGTCGTCGTAACTCTCGCCATATTTGACGATCACGTGATATTCGGTGTCAACCTCGTGATCAAGCGGGTCGAGACATCTGTCGCATGGAATCTGCAGCATCCCCTTGCAATGGAATGTGCAATCATATGTGTCGTTTTTCTTCACCAGGTCAAGATGAACCTTGACATCGGCGGAGATGACATCGGTGTTTTCCATATTCTTGAAAAACTCCGTGTTTATCTCGAAATCCTGCTCATGGCGGCCATCGGGCAGCGACGCGAGTTGAACTTTAAAAGCCGTAAACTTTCCCATAGTACCTCCGAGGGGAATCGAACCCCTATCTAAAGTTTAGGAAACTTCTATTCTATCCGTTGAACTACAGAGGCATACCTTATGCAAAAATGCGCTCCGCCATTGCCCCTCCGGGGCATTGAAGAGCCTACTTCACATAAAATGCGTCTGCAAAGTTAGTTATTTTTTTGAAGATGACAAAATTTTGTGAATCTGCTAACAAATTTATTTTTAAAGCTCCGAGATTTTTATAAACATTAGAACAATAGAAACAATAGCATTATCTCCGGTTTCATCTATCTTGAAGATAAAAACTAATGTTTCTATTGTTCTAATGTTCTATTGTTAAAAATAAAATTCCTTCAGAAAATTCCTGTTTCTCCTGTTCTCCTGTCAAAAAGATAATCCTCCTGCCTATGAAGATTATTTGCGGAGGCGGAGGGTGGAGCCGGGACGATCGGCGGTTTTGGGATTCAGCTTGCGGAGGGTGGCAAGTTTTATTCCGAAGCGTTGGGCGATGGAATGGAAGGATTCCCCTTCACCGATGGTTGCTTTGTTGATTCCGTCTGACGGCGTGTCTCGTTTCTCTTCGAGATACACTTCTTCCCAGGGCTTTATTTCGCGGTCTTTGTCGACATCATTATATTTCAGCAGTTTGGATGTCTTGATTCCTAATTCTTTTGCAATCGAGGAGTAGGTGTCTCCAGGTGAGGCGATGACGCAATGGAGTCCGCGGCTGCGGCGCACGGGATGTGTGGCACGCAGCATGTCGTGGATGAAACCGGCATCCTCTTCGGCGCGTCGTCCTGACTCGGTGTCGAAGAGATAGAGGGCATATCTTTCGATTATGGTTATCAGACGCGTTGCATAATTCGGGTCGGTGGCATAACCACAGGATTTTAAACCTCGCGCCCAGGCGGCGTAGTCGGTGACATCGTTGCGGAAGAGAGGGGCGTAACGCTTGCGCAGCAGAAACCGGGAGTGGTCGTCAAAACTCTCGGCAGCCGAAGAGTATGAACGGAAACACTCATTGGCGGCGTCGTCATTTCGCAGAAGGGTGTCGCCTTTCCATTCGCTGTGGCATTTGATGCCGAAATGGTTGTTGCCCAATGTGGCGAGGGAGGACTGCCCTGCGCGACTTTCAAGAAGACCCTGCGCGAGGGTGATGGAAGCCGGTATGCCATAGGTGCGCTGCTGTTCGATTGCCATCTCGCTGTAGGTCTCTATGTATTCCTGATAGGGATTCTTTTTTGCTGCAGATAGGGAAAAGGCAATTGCCAGGACGTTTATAATTAAAAGATGTCGAATATTCATATTTTCAGAGGGGCATATTTGAAATGGTTTTGCCCCGCATGCAAAATTACGCAAAAATTATTATATTTGCGATAAAGAAAATAACAGCCATGAAAGAGAAAGAGATAAAAACATTGATAAAGGTATATAATTACGAAGAGTTGCCGGCTGAAGACCGCGAACTTGTGGATGCTGCCAAAGCGATGACACGCACATCATATGCCCCTTATTCCAAATTCCATGTGGGAGCCGCAATACGGATGGATGGGGGTGTGATTGTTACGGGCAGCAACCAGGAGAATGCCGCCTATCCCTCGGGCACATGTGCGGAGCGCACTGCAGCCTACTGG
>DAWBVG010000396.1:0-8305 GCA_052279865.1 Muribaculaceae bacterium | reverse complement strand
GATGTGTATAAGAGACAGGAGTATAACCCAACGTTATCATGTCAAGTTTGAAATAGTCACCATTCTCAAGGAAATAGTCGCTCACAACCGGAGCAGAATAAGGCGACACATCAAAATTCTTACCGTATGCCTTTTTCAACATATTGCCGTTGAAATTACGGGTGCCGTAATAGAAATCATGGATATTGAAAATCTGAAATCCAAATGCCCCACGGAAGAACAAAGACAAATCAAAATTACGATAACGGAATTTATGGGTCGTTGACATCGTAAATTTCGGCATTCCGTTTCCAACTACACAGCGGTCTTCTTCTGTAGCCATTGACGCACTGATCATTTCTCCATTCTTGTCATATACCACCCAGTCTCCGTTACGGTCGATACCGGCGTAACGCCACATGTAGAAATTACCAATAGGCTTACCTTTCTCGATACGCTGCAGATAATAATAAGGATAAGGATTCACAGTCTCGCATACGCTGTAATAGTCCTGTCCGACATATTGCGAATTACTGAATTCAACGAACTTATTATTCATCGTGCTTCCGATAACACCAAAATTATAAGAAAAATCTTTAGTATCCACGACATTGAAATTAAGGTCAAATTCAAATCCCGTGTTTTTCATTGTCCCCACGTTGACAAATGTTTCACCATGGATATTTGGTGGCACGGAAACCGTGTAATTACCGAGGAGATCCTGCTGCCTGCGATTGAAATAGTTTAAAGAGCCATAGATACGATTGTCAAGCACCGAGAAATCAAGACCTACATTCCAGTTCTTTCCCTTCTCCCACCGGAGGTCGGGATTGACATTCTTACCAGGTCCCCATACCTGAATATATTTTCCGTTATAATAATAGTATCCAAAACCGCTCATAGTGTTTATTGACAGATAGCTGCCAAAATCCTGATTACCGGTGACACCATAGTCTGCCCTTATTTTAAGGTCATTTATCCACGAGATATCCTTCATGAATTCCTCCTGCGATATGCGCCATCCGGCAGACACAGCCGGGAAATTACCCCATTTGTGGTTCTTTCCGAATTTAGAAGAACCCTCATGACGAAGAGATGCGGTGATAAGATATTTTCCATCGTAATCATAACTCAAACGACCGAAGAAAGAGATAAGCTTTGAATCGTTTTTATAGCTCCCCATCAAAACCTCACCTTCTTCCTTAGCCCACAATCCGGAGCCAAGATTGTCTGCACCGAGACCATCATTGGGAAAATCCCTGTTCTCGGCATTGAAACCGGAAGCCTGAGTATACTGATAGGAATATCCAACCATAGCCTTAACATTGTGCTTGTCGGCAAAACGTGCGCTGTAATTGGTGAGCCATTCCAGAATATATTGATGACTCTTACTATATGACCGTGAAGCCACACCTTCATGTCCGCTGTTTATACATGCTGTGCTTGTTGATGGAACAAAAGAGGTGTTGTCGTTGCTGTAATGATGACTTGCAAACATTATCTGGGTCGAAAGATTCTGACCGGTCAATCCATTCTTATAAAACAATGGAAGCAGATTAAGCTTGATTGATCCGTCCATGTCCAGCAGCTTGTCATCTGCGTGGCTTGTCTCGAGTTTCTGCCTCTCCACAGGGTTGCTACCTGCTATCTGTCCGAAGAAGTTATAATATTGCGCCGGATTCTTAGGATCCATGAGAGGAGTGGTTGGATTAGCTTCTATAGCATCCTTGAACACACCCCAGTCCGCATTGTCGCGTGATATGACACGGGGCGCCACATTGAGGTTTATCGTGAAAAGTCCTCCTTTTGTGGTATGGAGCACAGAGGCTCTCGCACCATATTCACGTCTGCCCGACCGAAGATCGATTCCATTGGCATCACGGTAGTCAGCACTGACACGATAGTTACTCCTCTCATTACCCCCACTGACAGAAAGAGTATGTTTCATCGTAAATCCGGTGCGCGAAACGGCATCAAGCCAGTCTACATTACCACCGATGTCTACGCCCGGATCACCCCAACCAAGACGGACTTCGCGAAAATCCTGAGCACTCATCATGTCCAGTTCCTTCTTCATTACATCCCATGCTAAAGTACATGAATAGGATGTATGTGTCTTTCCATCACGCGAGCCTTTCTTCGTTGTTACTACAACAACACCATTGGAACCACGTGTTCCATATATGGCAGATGCCGCACCATCCTTTAGAATGTCAAAAGAAGCAATATCGTTAGGATTGACATTCGTAAGGTCTCCACCGGGCACACCATCGATAACGATCAATGGTCCTAAACCCGCTGAACGCGAAGATACTCCACGAATCTGGATACTTGCCTGATTATTGGGGTCTCCTGCACCTGTATTGGTAATAGATACACCCGGCACCTTACCTTGTATCAGCATTTTGGGGTCGAGAGAACTGACGGAGAGAAAGTCTTTCTCGCCAACATGGCTTATGGCGGAAGTAAGCTCTTTCTTGTCCATTGTGCCGTAGCCGATGACCACTACCTCACTCAAGAGTTTGGAGTCTTCGGAAAGCACGACATTGACAGAACCGCCTTTGCCGACTTTCTTTTTCACCGGGGTATAACCCACGTATGTGAAAGAAAGACGGCTTCCCTCCGGCACTTCGATGGCGTAATTGCCATCAATGTCGGAAACAGCGCCTGCGCCGGTTTCGTCGCACCTTACCGAGACTCCAATCAGCGGCTCTCCTTTAGCATCGCTGATCTGACCTAAAACTTTTACCTTCTCTCCTTTACCTGCTGTAGTTGTAGAGACTTTCGAGACATTCTCCTGCATCCTGTTCAGGAGAATCCTCTTTTTATCAATCGTATACCCTATGCCACAAGAGGGAAGAATCTTATCCAGAACAACGGAGACTGCCTCCCCCGCGGCATTGACAGATACCTTCTTGTTGACGTTGACCGACTCTTTACTATAGAAAAAGCGGTAATCGGTCTGACGTTCGATTGATTTCAGAACATTCACTAAAGGAACATCCTTCATGTTAATAGAAACTTTATTACCGGAGGCATATGCCGGCAGTCCTATGCAGAACAATACCGGCAAAACCAGTAATAATTTAATTTTGGACAAGAACCTGCCCGATGAAGTAGAAAAACAGTTTCCCATATATTATAAGGTTAGTTTGTTTGTTTCGCACAAAATTGAATTGCCGTAAGGCTGGTATTCAAAACCCTTCTAAAACGTCATATTTATTAAAATTAAATGACAAATTTTAACTGTTATTATAGAAAGAACGACCCACCGAAAATAATCCACATCGTGAAAATACAAAATTTTATATTTTTAATTTTTTTGTTTGAAACGCTTGTTTATTAATAAGATAATGCATACCTTCGCACAAAATCTAATAACATGACCAACTGCGATTACGAAAATGAGATGTTATTGGTGGCTGCCCTTAAACTCGACAGCCACGAAGCTTTCGTCCGAATTTTTCAGCATTATTATCCGGATCTGGTCATGTTTGCATCCCGTTTTATCCTTGACAGGGAAACCTGTGAAGACATAGTTCAGGAAGCATTCGTTAAAATATGGAGCAACCGAAAGTTTCTTGAGATACGCACGTCGCTGCGAACGTATCTCATATCGTTGGTGCAACATATGGCTCTTGATGAACTGAAACACCGCAAGGTGAAAACATTATATCAGGATAAGAATCATGAAACAATCCTGGCACTCTCGGCTGAAGAGCACTTGTTCTATACCGAACTCAACGCCGCAGTTGATAATCTGCTGGCAAACCTTGACCCTGCAGTGCGCGAGACCTACATCCTGAGTCGCGTGCAGCGATTAAAGTATGTCGAAATTGCACAGCGCCAGAACATATCTGTCCGCACGGTCGAATCAAGGATAAGCAAGGTTGTGAACTACCTGCAGCGCAATCTTTCTTCCTTCAAGAGCATAATAATCCTAATATTGTCAAGCCTTTATATATTTTTGAACAGATGAACCCGGAAACAGACAATACAAATCTGAATATTCAGATAACCCAATATCTTGCGGGCGAAGCCTCTCCCCAAGAAATTGAAGATCTTCTTCATTGGATAGAACAATCCGATGACAACCGTCGATATTTCCTTAGGCAACAGGATATATGGTTTACTTTGAATCCTATTTTCGATATTGAGGAAATAGATATGGAGAAGTCGGAACGTAGCATTATGTTCAAAACCGGCATCAAGGGTAACGGTTTCATTATTGCATTCCGGAAATTTGTCAAATTCTGTTCTCGTTTTGCGGCAGCCGCTTTCCTGCCCCTTCTCGCTGTCGCACTGTATTTCTTTATTCAATCAAGAGATAGTGGACAACAGATGATTTCCATAAAGACAACCTACGGATGCACAAGTCAAGCCACACTTCCCGATGGCACTGACGTGTGGCTTAATGCGAACAGCACCATTCAATATCCGGCAAAGTTCAAAGAAGACACAAGGGAAGTTATTCTAAATGGAGAGGCATATTTCGATGTCCAATCCGACAAAGAACATCCTTTCAAGGTCTCCACACCATATCTCTCGGTGACAGCCACGGGTACCCAATTCAATGTCAACGCATATGATCCCAGCGCATCTGTCACTCTTGTGGAAGGGAAAGTAGATGTGGAAACTCCTGTTGATAGAGTTTCTTTGAAACCGGGCGATCATCTCGCCATGCACAATGGTATGCTCAAAGTAGATAAAGATATAGATACTGAGAAATATTGTTCATGGAAGGAAGGTGTGATAATTTTTGATGACGAACGTCTGGATAAAATATGTTCCACTCTACATCACATATATGGAGTAGAATTCGAAATCGCACCCGAACTGACATCAAGAACTTTTCATATGGTTCTCAGAGGGGAGAACTTACAGGAAATACTACATTTCCTTGAGATGACAGCACCCGTGAAATGCATACCGGATGAAGAGACTTCATCCACAGACTCAATCCGCATCTCTCAAAAAATATACATCAAAAGTAAGTAACATAATGAAAAAAGCATTGATCTTTGCATGCTGCCTGATATTAACAGGTGTTGCAATACATGCCAAATCCAACGTCACGGATACAAAATTCTTAAGCCATGGCAACCCCTGTTTTTCAGGAGCCTATGCCGATCCGGAAGGGATTGTTTATGGCGACAGAGTTTTCATATATCCCACACGCAGCCTTCCTTTCAAGGAGCAGACAGCCATGGATTGCTTCTCGACCACAGATCTGAAACACTGGACAAAGCATGAGAACATCATAGACACAGCGGAAGTCAAGTGGGCGTGGGGTGCATTGTGGGCACCTGCCGTGCTCGAAAAAGATGGGAAGTATTATCTCTTCTTCGGAGCCAACGATGTTCACGAAGGTGAAATCGGCGGGATCGGTGTGGCTGTCAGCAACCGACCTGAAGGTCCATTCAAGGATCTGTTGGGACATCCACTCATCAATGAGATAGTCAACGGTGCCCAGCCAATCGACCAGTTTGTATTCCGGGATAAAGACGGGAGTTATTACATGTATTATGGGGGATGGGGACATTGCAACTTGGTCAAGCTGGCTGACGACTTCAAATCACTCGTTCCATTTCCGGACGGCACCTTATATAAAGAAGTGACCCCCAATGATTACACCGAGGGTCCTTTCATGCTTCTTAAGGATGGAAAATATTATTTCATGTGGAGCGAGGGGAACTGGACAAAAGATGACTACAGGGTTGCCTATGCAATTTCAGATTCTCCGTTCGGACCATTCAATCGAATTGGCACAATCCTGGAATCGGATCCTGAAATAGGGACAGGCGCAGGTCATCACTCAGTTATCCAATCTCCAAAAACCGGGAAGTATTATATAATCTACCACAGACATCCACTTGGAGCTACCGACGGCAACAACCGAGTAACATGTATCGATGAACTCCGCTTCGATTCAGAAGGAAAGATACTTCCGGTAAAAATGACCTTTTCCGGACCCGGAACCAGATCATTTTGATAATAAAGACTTTTACAAAGCCTTTATTATCAACCAGTAGACGAGAGCGGCAAGAGCTGCGCCGATAATCGGACCGACAATCGGCACCCAGGCATAGCTCCATTGGCTGTCGCCTTTACCCTTGATTTTCAAGGTCTGATGCGCAAGGCGCGGACCAAGGTCTCTTGCCGGATTGATTGCATAACCTGTGGTGCCCCCCAAGGAAAGACCGATGACCACCACAAGGAGAGCCACGGGAATCGCCCCGATACTCCCCAAGCCAACTTCCGCAGCATTGGATTTGTCACCTATGAAGAGGATAACGAGAATGAGCACGAATGTGCCCACAATTTCGCTGATTACATTACGCCAGTGATTCCGGATTGCCGGGATAGTAGAGAAGACACCAAGCTTTGTTTCCTTATCTTCTGTTGCATCGAAATGATCTTTATAGAAAACATATACCAATGTTGCTCCGGCATATGCACCAAGGATCTGAGCGATTATGTAGGGAACCACGAATGCCCAAGGGAATTTTCCGGCAGCTGCAAGTCCTACAGACACAGCGGGATTAAGATGGGCACCGGTGAATGGACCAGCCACAAGCACTCCGCACATAACGGCAAGTCCCCATGCCAGTGTCACCACTATCCAGCCTCCCCCTTCACCCTTAGATTTCTTCAGAGAGACGCACGCAACGACTCCGCAACCAAGCAGAATCATAATCATTGTGCCTAAGAATTCGAAGACACACTGAATGGTTAAAGAATATTCGTTCATAGTTTATTAAAGGTTTTAGGTGTTAGGTGTTAGGCTTTAGGTTCATTCGGCGAAGCTTTCTAAAGACTAATGCCTAACACCTAATGCCTTATTAATTCCCAAGATCTCTACGGACGGCATCGTGCCAGCCGTTGATTTTCTTAATAACCTCATCCTTTGGCATCTCCGGTCTGAATTCAGCATCCAACTGCCATTGCTGCTGAATTGATTCGATGCTGGGCCAGTAACCTACAGCAAGTCCTGCGAGATAAGCAGCACCGAGAGCTGTTGTCTCCGTGATACGCGGGCGCAAAACATCCGTAGCAAGTATGTCGCTCTGGAACTGCATAAGAAGATTATTACGCGACGCCCCACCGTCAACTTTCAGATTCTTGATAGGCAGATTGGCGTCTTTTTCCATGGCTTTTACAATATCGTATGTCTGGAAGGCAATACCTTCGAGCGCGGCGCGGGCAATATGTGCGGTGGTGGTTCCGCGCGAAATGCCCGTGATCATCCCTCGTGCTTCCGGATCCCAGTATGGAGCGCCCAATCCGGTGAGTGCCGGAACAAAATAAACGCCATCGGTATCAGGCACCGAAGAAGCCAACTTCTCTACATCCGGAGAGCAGGAGATACACTTAAGATTGTCGCGTAACCATTGAACAACCGAACCACCCACGAAAATCGACCCCTCGAGAGCGTAATTCACAGTGTCACCGATTTTCCAGGCAATTGTCGTGATAAGGCGATTCTGAGAAAGGATAGGTTTCGTGCCACTGTTCATCAGCAAGAAACATCCCGTGCCATAGGTATTCTTTACAGATCCCGGCTCGACACACATCTGACCGAACAATGCCGCCTGCTGGTCACCTGCGATTCCGGCAATAGGAACATCGTGTGCAAAGATAGTGGTCGTGGTATGTCCGTAGATCTCACTTGATGATTTCACCTCAGGCATCATGGATCTCGGAATATCGAAATAGTCAAGCAATTCCTGATCCCACTCAAGAGTATTGATATTGAAAAGCATTGTCCTCGAGGCGTTCGTCACATCAGTGACATGCACAGTGCCACGCGTCAGACGCCACACGAGCCAAGAATCAACAGTTCCGAACATAAGTTTGCCCTCCTCCGCACGTTTGCGGGCACCCGGAACATTATCCAAAATCCATTTGATCTTTGTTGCGCTGAAATAAGCATCGATTATTAGACCGGTTTTTTCCCTGATCTTCTCTGCCATTCCATCCTCTATGATCTGATGGCAATAATCGGAAGTGCGTCGGTCCTGCCATACAATCGCGTTATATACAGGTTCCTCCGTATCGCGATCCCACACGATTGTTGTTTCGCGTTGGTTTGTGATGCCGATAGCCTCAATATTCTTTCCATTGATATCTATCGAAGAAATAGCTTCGGCAATCACGGCAGCCTGAGATGCCCAGATCTGGTGAGGGTCATGTTCCACCCATCCCGAATGAGGGAAAATCTGAGGAAATTCCTTTTGAGCCACAGCACGGATCGAACCGCTACGATCAAAAATGATTGCCCGGGAACTGCTTGTACCCTGGTCGAGAGAGAGGATGTACTTTTGAG
>DAWBVG010000395.1:0-3958 GCA_052279865.1 Muribaculaceae bacterium | reverse complement strand
TTCATCATACTGAAAATCACTACAGTCTTTTTCCCTTTGCCCGCGATATCGGAAAGTTTTACATTCTTACCGTTTTCATCCGGGAGATTGATGTCAAGAAGTGTGATTTCTTCTGCTTCCACCACGCGTGTCTTGCCCTGCTCGGCATTGCGGCGACGCATCGCCTGCAGGCTTACCTCGCGAAGCATTCCGGCATGAGGATCGTTCGGGCGGAACTGCTCGAAAGCTGTTGCCACGGCAGCATAATATTTTGCATCAGATGATGAAGTGGGGTCATAGAGAGGTTTGCCGTCAACTATTTTTGTAAGCACATAATAACCGATGATTCCGCCCTGAGAATCTTTTATGTATTTGTTATAGACGTTCTTTTTGAAAGCCTCGCGTTTTGCCTCGTCAGAGAAATCAAGAGCCATAAGTTCTTTTTCAAAAGAGGCAAGGTTGGCAGCCTGTTCGCTTCCGGCGACGGTAAAGTCTGATCCAAATGAAGCCGAGGGAGAGTCAATTGTTATGTTCTCGATTGAATCAACTGGGAAATAGATGAACTTGCCATCAAGCGAAAGTCGATAAATTTCCGGTGATGCCGGAGCGTCAGATTTGATCTCATATTTTCCGGAAGATTTGACACGGGTTGAATCCACAGGAATCCATCTTCCGTGAAAGTCGGATTTTTCAAGAACCAACGATTTGTCTGCTCCCCCTTTAACTTCTCCGGAAACCTTGAATTTAGGTTCTCCGCATGATGTCAGAATCGCCAATGGGAGAGAAAACAGGAGAAATTTATTTAAAACTTTTGAAATTTTCATAGCGGATTTAATATTTTCAGAATCTTTTTTGATTTTAGACTGCAAATATACGAAGAATCCCTTAATAATGTGGAATTAAATTGCTAACTTTGTAAAAATTTACGTTTATACGATTAAAAAACGCGAACGCGAAGAAAAACAAGAAAGAATTTTATGTTACAGACATTCAAAAAGACCATCGCTCTGCCTGACGGTCGTGAGATCACGATCGAGACAGGCAAACTTGCCAAGCAGGCAGACGGAGCGGTGGAGGTGCGTATGGGCAACACGATGCTCCTCGCTACCGTATGCTCCGCCAAAGAGGCGGGCGAGGGTGTTGACTTCATGCCCCTCACAGTGGAATATAAAGAGAAATATGCCTCAATCGGCCGTTATCCGGGAGGCTTTCTGAAACGCGAAGGACGTTCCAGCGATTATGAAATCCTGACATCACGTCTTGTAGACCGCGTGCTCCGCCCTCTTTTCCCCGATAATTATCATGCCGAGACTTTCGTAAATGTCACTCTTTATTCAGCTGATGAGAATGAGGCTCCCGATGCTCTTGCCGGCATCGCAGCTTCTGCAGCGCTTGCGGTCAGTGACATTCCGTTCAATGGTCCTATCTCCGAAGTTCGTGTAGCTCGCGTTGACGGAGAATGGGTCATCAACCCCACTTTCGAGCAGATGGAGCGTGCCGACATAGAGCTTATGGTCGGTGCTACCTACGACAACATCATGATGGTGGAAGGTGAGATGAATGAGGTTTCGGAAGCTGAGCTTCTTGAAGCACTTAAAGTAGCTCACGAAGAGATTAAGAAACATTGCGTTGCACAGATGGAGCTTGTTAAAGAGGCAGGCAAAGAAGTGAAACGCGAATATAATCATGAGGTGAACGACGACGCACTCCGCGCCGATGTTCGCGAGAAATGCTATGACAAGGCTTACGCTATTGCTCGCACAGGTTCTGCCGACAAGCACTGGCGTAATGATTCTTTTGCTGCAATCTGTGATGAATATATCGAGAATCTACCTCCGATGACAGAAGAGCAGCTTGAGAACTACACCGAAGACCAGCGCGTGGCAATGGTTAAGCGCTACTATCATGATGTAGAGAAAGAGGCAATGCGCCGCTGCGTGCTCGATGAAGGTATCCGTCTCGATGGCCGTAAGACCGACGAGATCCGTCCTATCTGGGCGGAAGTTGATTACCTTCCCGGTCCTCACGGAGCCGCTATCTTCACCCGTGGTGAAACACAGGCTCTCGTAACAGCCACTCTCGGCACAACTCTTGATGAGAAGATTGTTGACGATGTGCTCAACCAGAGCAAAGAGCGTTTCCTTCTTCATTATAACTTTCCTCCTTTCTCTACAGGTGAGGCTCGTGCGCAGCGCGGTGTAGGACGCCGTGAGGTAGGTCACGGAAACCTTGCTCACCGTGCGCTCAAACGCATGTTCCCCGATAACTTCCCCTACACTTGCCGTATCGTTTCTGATATTCTTGAATCAAACGGTTCATCGTCTATGGCAACTGTTTGCGGCGGCACGCTCGCTCTGCTTGATGCCGGCGTTCAGATGAAACGTCCTGTGGCTGGTGTGGCTATGGGTCTGATCTCTGATGAAGGGGCTGTTAAATACGCTGTCCTTTCAGATATCCTTGGTGATGAGGATCACCTTGGCGATATGGACTTCAAGGTTACAGGAACGACAAAGGGTATCACTGCGACCCAGATGGATATCAAATGTGATGGTCTTAGTTATGAGATTCTTGCCAAAGCCCTTGAACAGGCAAAACAGGGACGTCTCCATATCCTCAATATCATAAACGAAACCATTCCTGCGCCGCGAGAGGATTACAAGCCTCAGGTTCCCCGTTTGGTAACTCTTGAGATTCCGAAAGAGATGATCGGAGCTGTTATCGGTCCGCAGGGTAAGGTTATTCAGGGTATTCAGGAGGAGACCGGTACTGTAATCTCAATTGATGAAGACGATAAACTTGGCATCGGAAAAGTTGAGATCGCATCCAAAGACAAAGCAAGCATCGATGCAGCCCTTTCCAAGATCAAGGCTATCGTGGCTCAGCCCGAAGAGGGAGAGGTTTATGAAGGAACAGTCCGTTCTATCCTTGACTTTGGTGCATTCATTGAGTTTATGCCCGGTCGTGACGGACTTCTTCACATCTCTGAAATCTCTTGGGATCGTCTTGACAATATGGAGGCAAGCGGTCTGAAAGAGGGTGATAAAGTGAAGGTGAAACTGATTGAGATCGACAAGAAGACAGGTAAGTATCGTCTTTCAATGCGTGTGCTCACTCCCAAACCTGAGGGATACGTAGAGCGTGAGGCTCGTCCTCGTCGTGAGGATCGTCCCCGCCGTGAAGGTGGAGAAAGAGGCGACAGAGGTGATCGCAGACCCCGTCGCGACGGCGACCGCGGTCCCCGCACATTCACTCCCCGCAATCGCGAGTAATCCACATCGCTTCCGTAGATTCGTCTTCGGAAAGTAATTGCAATAAAAAAATAAACTCCGCTGCCATTGGCAGCGGAGTTTATTTTTTATCCGTATTCCGAGGGAATTATTCGAAACCACGGAGGCGGAGGAGTGCCTTGGAATCGGGTGCGTGACCACGGAATTTCTTAAAGAGAACCATCGGGTCTTCAGTGTCGCCTGATTCAAGAATATTCTTTTTGAAAGAGGCTGCAGTCTTCTTGTCGAAGATACCTTTCTGCTTGAAGAGCTCCCATGCGTCGGCTTCGAGCACCTGTGCCCAGAGATAGGTATAATAACCGGAAGCATAGCCGTCGCTGCCGAAGATATGCTTGAAATAGGGAGAACGGTAGCGATAGGTGATCTCTGCCGGCATTCCGATCTCATCACCTACTTTCTTTTCGAATGCCACAACATCATTAACTTCCGGAGTCTGACCATATTTGAGGTCAAGAAGAGCAGCGCCTGCAAGTTCTGTAGTAACAAATCCCTGGTTGAATTTTGATGCTTTTCCTATTTTCTCTATAAGCTCATCGGGGATGACTTCTCCGGTTTTGTAATGGCGTGCATAGCTTTTGAGAACTTCCGGCTCGAATGCCCAGTGCTCATTGATCTGGGAACACATCTCTACGTAATCGCGGTCAACATTTGTTCCTGCAAGTGATTTATAAGGAGCGCGTGAAAGGATAGCC
>DAWBVG010000394.1:0-3330 GCA_052279865.1 Muribaculaceae bacterium | reverse complement strand
TACGCTTGCGAAAGTTGAATCATTGCCTTACCATACCATTAAAACGAAGAGGCACCGCGAATGTGATGCCTCTACTATGAAAATTTTTAAGGTTTCGGTCTAATAATACTTCTCAAGTTCTTGTTCAAGTGCCTGCACCGATTGCACACCAGATGTGCGCCATTTGAGTTCTCCATTCTGGAAAATCATCAGTGTCGGCACAGAACGGACATTATATATAGCGGAAAGTTCCTGGTTTTTGTCAATGTCAATTTTTATAATTCTTGCCTTTTCGCCAACCTTTGTATGCAATTCTTCCAACACTGGATGCATCATCTTGCATGGACCGCACCAAGTTGCGAAGAAGTCAATAAGAACAGGTTTCTCTGATTTTATGATATCATCAAATTTATCCATAATACTAAATTATATTGTTTATATTAAAACACGTTTGACAACAAATATGTTTGACCGGAATCAATGAATTCCGGTCAAATCAATATCAGTTTTTGAATATAAGTTCATCGCCACTGCGGTCAATTATGATCGGATGCTCTCGGTCAACTTTTTGTGCGAGAATATCTTTCGACAGCTGGTTGAGCACCATCCGCTGAATAGTTCTCTTTACAGGGCGAGCTCCAAACTCAGGATCGTAACCATCATCTGCAAGGAGATCAAGCGCTTCTTTTGTGACATTGAGGGTGATACCGTTGGATGCAAGCATCTTCTTGACGCTCTTGACTTGCAAGTCAACGATTTCAAGGATCTCTTTCTTGTCGAGAGGCGTAAACATCACGGTCTCATCGATACGGTTGAGGAATTCAGGGCGGATAATCTGTTTGAGTCTGTCCATGACATCCTGCTTTGTAGTGGAGATTATCTCTTCTTTCTCGTCTTCTTTCTTATCAGCGAATCCCTGGAAATTCTGGCGGATAATGTCAGAACCCATATTGGATGTCATGATAATTATGGTGTTTTTGAAGTTGATGAAACGTCCCTTGTTATCGGTGAGACGACCATCATCAAGCACCTGTAGAAGAATGTTGAATACATCAGGATTCGCTTTCTCGATCTCATCAAAGAGCACAACGCTATATGGTTTGCGTCTGACTGCTTCGGTGAGCTGGCCGCCTTCTTCATAACCCACATATCCCGGAGGCGCGCCGACAAGACGGGAGACAGAATGTTTCTCCATGTATTCCGACATATCGATACGAGTCATCATATCTTCGTCGTCAAAAAGATACTCGGCAAGTGCTTTGGCAAGCTCCGTTTTTCCGACACCGGTAGTTCCCAAGAAGATAAATGAACCGATAGGTCGGCGCGGATCGTTAAGACCGGCGCGTGAACGGCGTACGGCATCCGACACGGCACGAATAGCGTCTTCCTGACCGATAACCCTCTTGTGAAGTTCCTCTTCAAGGTGCAGAAGTTTTTCCTTCTCACTTTGAGCCATCTTCTTGACAGGAATTCCGGTCCATCTGCTCACAACTTCGGCGATGTCTTCAGAATCAACCTCTTCCTTGATCATGGCTCCTTCACCCTGGAGTTCTTTTAGTTTCTTCTGTATCTCCTTATTCTCGTCTTCCTTCTGTTTGATTCGGGAATAACGGATTTCAGCCACTTTGGCATAATCACCTTCACGCTCAGCTCGATCAGCTTCGTAATTCAGCTGTTCGATATCGATTTTATTCTGCTGGATCTTATTGATCTCATTTTTCTCGGCTTTCCATTTTGCGCGAAGTGATTTCTCTGTATCGCGGAGGTTGGCGAGATCTTCATCAATCTCTTTCAGCTTATATGTGTCATTCTCCCGTTTGATCGCCTCACGTTCGATTTCAAGCTGTTTGATCTTACGCGATGCTTCATCAAGAGCCTGCGGCTGGGAGTCCATTTCGAGACGCAGCTTGGATGCAGCTTCATCTATAAGGTCGATTGCTTTATCAGGAAGGAAGCGGTCTGTGATGTAACGCACGCTGAGCTGTACAGCTGCAATGATTGCCTCGTCTTTAATACGAACCTTATGATGATTTTCATATCTCTCCTTAAGTCCGCGGAGGATGGAGATTGCAGACATTTCATCAGGTTCATCAACCATAACTTTCTGGAAGCGGCGTTCAAGAGCCTTATCTTTCTCGAAGTACTTCTGATATTCATCAAGAGTTGTGGCTCCGATCGACCGTAACTCACCACGAGCCAAGGCAGGTTTAAGAATGTTGGCGGCATCCATCGCGCCTTCACCCTTGCCGGCGCCTACGAGAGTGTGTATCTCATCTATGAAGAGGATAATCTCTCCGTCGCTTTGAGTAACCTCATTGACGATGGCTTTCAGACGTTCCTCAAATTCACCTTTGTATTTTGCACCTGCTACGAGCGCACCCATATCAAGAGAGAAAATCTGTTTTGATTTCAGATTCTCCGGCACGTCTCCGCGAACTATTCGCATTGCGAGACCTTCGGCGATTGCGGTTTTACCGGTTCCCGGTTCACCAACCAGCATCGGGTTGTTTTTAGTGCGTCGAGACAATATCTGAAGCACTCTTCGAATCTCTTCGTCACGACCGATCACCGGATCCAGTTTGCCGTTACGTGCCCGGTCATTCAGATTGATGGCATATTTGCTCAAAGCCTGATATGATTCTTCCGCACTCTGGTCTTTCACTGTGTTGCCTTTGCGCAATTCAGCGATGGCGGCTTTCATGCCATCCTCTGTTACGCCATTATCTTTCAGTATCTGTGAGGCTTTGCACTTGGTCTTGAGGATTCCCATCAACATTGCCTCTACAGAAACATACTCGTCTCCCATGGATTTGGAGAAATCTACTGATTTCTGAAGCGCATCGTTAGACTCCCGGCTTAACATCACATCCCCGCCGCTCACCTTGGGAAGTGCTGCTATAGCCTGATCCACACCCATCTTGACGCCATTCAGATTGGCTCCTAATTTCTGGAAGATAAAGTTGACTATAGTTTCGCTTTCGGAGATGATGGCTTTCAACAAATGCACCGGTTCAATCTGTTGCTGTCCTGACTGCTTTGTAAAATCAATAGCCTTTTGAACAACCTCCTGCGATTTGATAGTGAAATTGTTAAAATTCATAGTATAATATATTGATTTATAATTTATTTAAACAAGATGAAACCAAAATAACTATTAATCAGCTGTTTAAGATTAAGTTAAATTTGCAATCTTTAACTAAATAACAAATATCGTGCCATAAAGTTGAATAATATTTTAATCTATTTCTTTAGAGTGTGTTTACTTTTAACACGAATTAAAAATAAATGTGCTTTTGGAAATTCTTTAGGTCATCATAAAGTGTCTTTTTGGTGCTTTCAGCCAAGTTTCGG
>DAWBVG010000393.1:0-2037 GCA_052279865.1 Muribaculaceae bacterium | reverse complement strand
CCTTTTCCCCTCTTGTGCCTCCTCTCGTTGCTTCCGTAGCTCGCAACTGCAGCACAAACTAATGATAATATTCCTCTACCTTTGTCACGACGCCGCAGTTGCTAGCAACAGCAGCTACGATTTGAGGCACTATCTTGAAACAGAGAGGGGAAGAGGATGGAAGGGAAAATATTTTGAGAGGAGATAGAAAAATTTTTAGAAAAAAACGCAGGTATATGTTGCAAAATCGAACCGCTTGCATTATCTTTGCGTTATAAAACCAAAGCAAGAGAGCTTCGGACTCCTGAATTTGATACACACCTCAGATGACCGCGAGGTAACGAAGATTCAGCAGCCGGTGAAGTTATACCACATCAAAGCTAATTGGGAAACTCATCAAATTTTATAGAAATACCGAGACACTCTTGTCTGTCGATGGCGGGCCCCACGCCGCAAGGCGTTGATTTCGATCGCAGGCGGATTACAAAGATTGGCAAGACCTCAAAACCTGTCATTCGGAGTTTCGTCACATTCCTTTGATGTGGATCTTAAAAGAGCCGATGAGCCTACCCGCTCATCGGCTCTTTCCTTTTAATTAATGTGTAATGTTAAATGTGTAATGTTTAATTATTTGACGTGACATTGCATTACACATTTAACATTAATAATTAAACATTATCAAACCCATTACACATTTAACATTAAAAATTAAACATTATATTAAAGGTGAAAGACGTTAAAGAAACACTATTGGAGCGCACCAGCGTGCGCCGGTATGAACGGGAGGCAATTCCTGAGGAAACAATGGAATTTATATTTGATGCCATCCGCAACACCCCAACTTCTTATAATGGTCAGCAGTTTTCGGTAATCGATATCTCTGACCAAGCTCTGAAAGAGGAACTTTATGCTATTACAGGTCAGAAGCAGTTGAAGACATGTAATCGTCTTCTTATATTCTGCTCTGATTATAACAAGATAACTCTTCTTGCCGATAAGAAGGGCTTAAAGATGCCAACATTCACCGATACGATGGATGGAGTGACCATCGGTATTATTGACGCATCGTTGGCAATGATGAGCGCTGTTGTGGCTGCGCAGGCTGCCGGACTCGGTTCAAACTGCATCGGCTATCTGCGTACGGCAGATCCTGCCAAAATAGCGGAGTTGCTTAAATTGCCGAAAGGTGTGTTTGTAGTATGCGGTTTAGCTATCGGTATTCCGCGTGAACAGCCCGATCTCAAACCCAAGCAGCCGCAGCCTCTGATGATACATAAGAATCACTACCGCCAGGATAACGACAAGATCGTAGAGGAGATGGAGGCATATGACGAGGTGGTGAAACATTACAATCAGACCCGTGCCGGCGGCACCTCTGATAATGATTGGGTGGCTCATATCATCGACTATTATGACCACGCGATGAATTATCGCATCCTCGACTACCTGAAGGCACAAGGATACGATATTTCGAAGTAAATTTCGAAATAATGTTTAATGTTAAATGTGAAATGTTTAATTATCAGACGCGACAAGTCGGAGCTAATCATTACACATTTAACATTTAACATTACACATTTATTAAAAAAGGTTAAGGATTAAACCAAGAGAGGAGAGGATTGTCTTAATTGTAGGTAATTGTCGCAGACGTTGCCGAAAATAATAAAACAATGCTTTAGCGACAAAAACGGAGCAGGCTTGCGAGCTTACTCCGTTTTTTTTGCACAATTATTAATATAAGTGAGTAGGGAAGCGCGATGCAATCGTTTTAAAGTAAGCGATGATTCGATATTTTTAATCGCCTAATACCATTGATTTATGTCGAAAACTTTATATGAGAATATGAGTGATTCTACTTTGTGGGATCTATTTCTTAAAGGAGATATGACAGCATTGTCGGTGCTTTATAAGGAGCACTACAATCTTCTTATCAATTTCGGTATGAAATATTGTCCTGAAAAAGACTTTGTGAAAGACTGCATACAGGATACATTCCTCAAAATCTGTTCCAGCAACAGTCTGTCACACAGCGCATATGTCCGATCTTATCTACTAACT
>DAWBVG010000392.1:0-1729 GCA_052279865.1 Muribaculaceae bacterium | reverse complement strand
CTTCAGCTTTGTAAACTTTGTTATAAAGGTTTGCCTGCTCTTCATAATCCCCTGCCAGTTCCTCTGGCACCCACATGGCGCGAGGAGAGCAGATCACAATCTCCGTAGAGAAATCATCAAGAAGCTGAGGATGATCATATACTGCCGTTTCTATGTTATGAAGCAGAGATGTTTCATCTCTTTGCCATTGCTCCTCAAAAAGAATAGCCACCGGCTCCAGGGGATTCTCGATGTTCTTCAGATAAGCAGACATACCCACCTCAGAGATATAGATGACAAGCCGCCATTCGGCTGTGTCATCTATCCTCACACCTCTATATGTCGTTATATTCTCATCCATAAATTCTAATTCAGTCCATTTCTCCGGCTATCGGCTGCTCCATCCGGATCTTCACCTCTTCTGCTGTCAACCCCTGTCCGAAAAGGAACATTAGTTTTGTTATGGCAGCTTCGGAGGTCAGGTCGTGTCCTGATATCACTCCTGCACGGTTCAGTGCAGTTCCACTCTGATAACGTGTCGGATTCACCATTCCATTGTCACATTGCGAAACATTTACAATGACGACGCCACGGTCAACCGCATCCTTCACGGCATCGATAAACCATCCCGTGGTCGGACCGTTTCCGGCACCGAATGTTTTCATCACAACACCCTTCAATCCTGGCACAGACAACTGATGCCGCACCACCTTCTCTGTGATTCCCGGAAAAAGATCCAGATACATCACATTGGTGTCAAGACCATACTGTGCTATCAAAGGCACATCACCGATCGTTCGCCATAAAACTTCCTTTCTATAGCTTATGCCAAGACCGATCTTAGCAAGCCGAGGATAATTCGAGCTCTTGAAAGCATTGAAGTTATCAGAACTATGCTTAGTAGAACGGTTCCCTCTCCAGAGGTAATTCTCGAAAAGGATCGCGACCTCCTGCACCATCGGCGAGCCATCCACATCCTTGGCGGCAGCCACCTGCAAAGCAGTGATAAGGTTTTCCTCACCGTCAGTGCGAACCTCACCAATTGGCAGCTGGCTTCCCGTGATCACTACAGGTTTACGCAAATTCTGGAGCATAAAACTCAAAGCAGACGCAGTGTAAGCCATCGTGTCAGTGCCGTGAAGCACTACAAAGCCATCAAAAAGATTGTAATTATCATCGATCACCTTAGCGATCTCCACCCAATGTTCAGGAGTCATGGTTGAGGAATCAAGCGGAGTCTCAAACTGGAAATTTTCAATATCATAGTCCAGCATTTTGATTTTTGGCACATTATCAATCAAATGGTCAAAATCAAACGGTTCAAGAGCTCCTGTATCTGCACTCTCAATCATACCGATAGTGCCCCCTGTATAAATAATCAGGATGTGGGGGCGTCTCGCATCTGTATTAGATAAGGCTCCACTCATAGGCTAAAATGATTTTTAACAACCTTTAATATGCTTTGAAGTTATTCGTTAATATATTGAAAATTGCCGAAACAACTTCTTAAACTGCAAATATAACAATTCCCCGCTACATAAGCAAAAAAAATCTCACGCAGTTACGCTGCGTGAGATTCAATCTACTGTTTATATATTTATTTTCCTTTAAATATATAATTTCTTTTATATGATTTTGACTAATCTTAAATTTATATATTAGTCAACTATTATTTGCGAACGAGCACCTTTGTTGCCTTGTTGCCCTGAACCTTGATATAAAGACCATTCTCGGGCTCAGCCACTTTCAC
>DAWBVG010000391.1:0-1204 GCA_052279865.1 Muribaculaceae bacterium | reverse complement strand
CCGAAACTTGGCTGAAAGCACCAAAAAGACACTTTATGATGACCTAAAGAATTTCCAAAAGCACATTTATTTTTAATTCGTGTTAAAAGTAAACACACTCTTAGAAATTCCTTGAGATGATAAATTCGAAAATATCCTTGAAACATCTTCTGGAATCAGATTCCGGATAGCGGTCTATGATGGAATCCGCTTCCTTCTGCATGTTGCGCATCACTTCGAATGCATAATCAATGCCTCCGTTGTCTTTTGCAAATTCTATGAGGGTGTTTATTTCATCTGTGTTGAGATCGCCTTTAACCAGCATCTCTTTCATCGGAGCGCTTTCTTCTTCCGGGGCATTGTTGAGGGCATAGAGCAACGGGAGTGTAACTTTCCCTTCGCGAAGATCATTGCCGGTGGGTTTGCCGATCTGGGGATTCGGGAAATAGTCGAATATGTCATCCTTGATCTGGAAGCAGAGTCCGAGTAATTCGGCATACTGCACCATTGGAGAATATTCATCAGGAGTTGCACCTGCAGCTTCCGCTCCCATTTTCACGCAGTTCATGAAGAGGGATGCTGTCTTTTTCCGGATCATCATGAAATAGCTCTGCTCATCGAAATGATGTTCGCGCACATTACAGATCTGATCTATCTCACCAAGCGAGAGTTCCTTTCCGAGGGCAGAAAGGGCGGAGATGATGGTAAGATGACCGGTCTTGATACCGGCTGCTAAAGCATTGGATACAAAATAATCGCCTACCAGCACAGCTATATGGTTTCCCCAGGTGGCGTTGATTGTGGGTAACCCACGGCGTAGGGAAGTCTCGTCAACTATGTCATCATGAATAAGCGACGCATTATGGAGCATTTCAAGGGCGGCGCCGGCTTGCAACACATCTTCGTTGACATCGCCAAACAATTTGGCGCTAAGTATTACCAATATAGGACGTATTTGTTTTCCTTTCTTTTCAAGGTAGGAAGTGACGATGCTGTTCATCAGCTCATTGGGTGTATGCAAAGTAGAGGAGATGATCCGGTTCATCTCCTTAAGTTCCGCACCCAGATAGGATTGTATTTTCTCCAATTGCTCCATAAGACTGCAAAATTACAAAAAATATTGTCAAATCCATTTAAGATTCTGAAAATATTTGCATAAGATTGCATGCACCTACTCTCAACTGGCAACTGCAAAATTAGCGATTTGTCGGAAGAAAACATTCTT